>CALJQI010000222.1 GCA_937980285.1 uncultured Gammaproteobacteria bacterium
CTCGCCTCCGATGAACGGCTGGCGGATTCGTCGACCGCGGCGTTGATGATAGTGGCGGTTGGGCTGGGTCCGGTTATACTGTTGAGCCACAGTATTTCCGCTTCGAGAGCCGGTTCATGACATCCCAGATTGACGTCGAAAGCATAGACGCCGGTTACGATCAGCTTCAGGTTTTAAACCAGGTCAGCTTTTCGCTGCAGCCAGGCCAGATCGGCTGTATGCTGGGACCGAGCGGTTGCGGCAAGACCACTGTTCTGCGCGCGATCGCCGGCTTCGAACCCGTCTGGCGAGGGCGAATACTGATCGACCAGGTCGAGGTCAGTTCCAGAAAAAGCTTTCTGGTGCCGGAAAAACGCAACATCGGCATGGTGTTCCAGGACTTCGCCCTGTTCCCGCATCTGAAGGTTGAAGACAATGTTTGTTTCGGGCTCAAGGGAATGGATCGCAAACAGCAGCATGGCAGGGTCCAGGAAATGCTGGCGATTGTCGGAATGCCGGCTTACGGGAAAGCCTATCCGCACCAGCTTTCGGGTGGGCAGCAGCAGCGTATCGCGCTCGCGCGCGCGCTGGCGCCGCGCCCCGGCGTGCTGCTGCTGGACGAGCCCTTCTCCAATATGGATGCGGAAATGCGCGAACAGCTGGCGCGTGAAGTCAGGAGTATTCTGAAACAGGAAAACAATACCGCGATCCTGGTCACGCACGACCAGAACGAAGCCTTTGCCATGGCCGACCAGATCTGCGTGATGAACGAAGGCAGCATTCAGCAACAGGGCAGCGGATACGAGCTCTATCATGAACCGGTTAATCGTTTCGTCGCCGACTTCATCGGTCAGGGCGTCATCCTGCCGGCGACGGTGGAGGGTGAGAACACGGTCAGGACCGATCTTGGCGTCATCGCCGGCAGTCATCCGATTACCGATCGGCCGGGTGAGATGGTCGACGTTTTAATTCGCCCGGATGACGTGGTGCACGATGACGAATCCAGCGAGTCGGCAATTGTCGTCGAGAAGGCCTTCCGCGGCGCCGATTTTCTGTATCACCTGCGAATGGATAGCGGAATCGAGGTCATGTGCCTTGCGCCCAGTCATCATAACCATAAAATAAACGAACGCATCGGGATCCGGCTCAATGTTGACCACCTGGTCACTTTTTCCCGCAACTAGCCGTTCGTGCAATATACGGGCGAAATCCAAAGATCGAGTTTAGATGATCGCTAAAATACTCATTACCCTCGGGGTGATCATGGCATGCATGTTCATGATCTCTTCACGAGCCAAACCCCAGCTGAGGGAAATTCGCAATCCGGCGGAGGAGCGAAGAAAAAAGCAGCTGCGCAACGGCGCTATAGCCTTCATGATCCTGATGGTTATCGCCGCCGGGACGATGATTTACCTGGAAGTCGATGCGCGCCGCGCGGTCGTCACCGTGCACGTCATCAACACCCAGTCAGGCGAGAAAAAGTCTTACCGCGCGATGAAGAACGATATTCACAGCGATGGTTTCACCACCCTCGACGGGGTACAGGTTTTTATCGCCGGTATCGAGCGAATCGAAATCGATTCACGCTGAGGCCGCTTAAAGGCGGCTGTTTATCGCCGCCAGCACCGGTTCCAGGTCTGATGTCGGCACGCTCACCAGCAGGCCTTCATTGCGATAGAAATCCACCAGCGGCGCGGTTTGCTCGTTGTATACCTCGAGCCGGTTCTCGATCGCCTCTTCGGTTTCATCGTCGCGCTGCACGATTTCGCTGCCGCAGACGTCGCATACGCCTTCGACTTTGGGCGGTTTGGACTTGACGTTGTAGATTTCACCGCAGTTGCTGCAGGTGCGGCGCGTCGTCAGCCGATCGATGATGACCTCGCGCGGGATATCTAGCTCCAGCGCGCAATCGAGCTTTTCGCCGAGCCTGGCCAGCAGCGCCCTGAGCGCCTCGGCCTGGGGTATGGTGCGCGGGAAACCGTCCAGCAGATAGCCTTGCTTGCAGTCGTCTTCCAGCAGGCGTTCTTCCATGATACCCATGATGAGTTCGTCGGTAACGAGGTCGCCGGCCTTCATCGCCGCTTCCGCCTTTTTGCCGAGCTCGGTGCCCGCCGCTACCGCTGCGCGCAGGATGTCGCCGGTGGATATTTGTACCGAGCCATCTTGCGCCATCAGCGCCTTGGCGATGGTGCCCTTGCCGGCGCCGGGGGGTCCTAACAGGATTATCTTCATGATTCTGCCTCGTTTTGGTCCGCTAAATCCGACTCATTCTCCTGTTTTAACCGCTAATGACAATATCAATATGTTAATACTTGCTATATAGCCATTTGGTAACAGACAGGATGAAGTCAGGCGCCGCTCAGTGTAATGGTGACATTGCGTCGATGCGCGCTATAGCGGTGCTCCCACAGGAACAAGCCCTGCCAGGTACCGAGCGCGAGCCGACCGGCGCGAACCGGAATCGTGATTTCGGTCTGCGTCAGCACCGAACGAATATGCGCCGCCATGTCATCAGGGCCCTCCTGGTCGTGCCGGTAGGCCGGGTCGCCATCGAGCACCAGCCTGGAAATATAGCTTTCCAGGTCGCGGCGTACGTCGGTATCGGCATTCTCGGTGACGATCAGCGAGGCGCTGGTGTGATGCACGAAAACATGGCAAAGACCCTGCTCGATAGCCGATGCGCGCACAACCTGCTCGACCTCGCCGCTGATATTGATCGTCGCGCGCCCCTCGGTCTGTATCGAAATCGTTTGCTGTTCCATCATCCGGCTATTCTATCACCGGCCAATATTTCAATGTAAATCGATAATTCGGGTTTCTAGAATACTCTCCGCCGCAGGCAACTGGCCGGGGGAGTCTT
>CALJQI010000223.1 GCA_937980285.1 uncultured Gammaproteobacteria bacterium
CTGTTTCTGTTTTTCGTAAAGCTGCCGAATGGCCTCGGCGCTTTCATGCGCGAGCGTCGACTGCAGCGAATCGATTTTCGCCTGTATCGCCTGATCGCGGTATACATGGGTACTGTAAATCGCCAGGCCATAGGCGAGCGCGCCCAGCCAGAGCAGGGCGAGACCGATTATAAATTTGAAACTGTAGATGCGGGAAAGCACTGTCTTACTCGATTACATAGGGATATTCCTTATCCTTCCATTCGACGAATCCCCCGCCAAACCAGAACAACCGCTGGTACCCACATTCAGACACAATCTGGGTGGCCTCTATGCTCACATCCCCCGCGTTATTATTACTGTAGAAGACCATAGCCTGTTCCGCGGATTTTGCCAGTGTCTTGCAGTCAGAAGATGCAACGGCAATTTAAGCGAAGTCTCGAATTGACCCGGTGCACGCTCCTCAGGTAGTGGCGCGAATCTTTGATTTTAGCCCTCGCTGCCGACTGCCAGGGCTCGATCAGATTTTCCGCGTCGGTCGTAATCGCGACTGTACCGTTACCCGGCACTCAGGTAGCGGTGTTCTCCGCACTGCACAATTCCACGGAAAAATCAGGGGATCGGGGTATCCACTTAACCGAATTTCTAGCAAGACACTCCGGTACCGCTCAAGCCACAATACCCGGCCGGATTTTTTTCCAGGTACTGCTGGTGATAATCCTCGGCATAATAGAAAGCGCCAGCAGGCAGAACCTCGGTTGTTATCGTCGAGTAACCGGCCTGCTGCAGGCTTTGCTGGTAGCGCTGCAGGCTTTTCTCGGCCGTCTCGCGCTGGTTTTCCGAGCGGTAATAAATGCCCGACCTGTACTGGGTTCCCTGGTCGTTACCCTGACGCATGCCCTGCGTCGGATCATGCGCCTCCCAGAACACTTTTAACAGCTCGTCAAAGCCGATTTCCGCTGGCCGGTAAACCACCAGCACAACCTCGTTATGGCCGGTCATGCCGCTGCAGACTTCCTGGTAGGTTGGGTTCGGGGTATGCCCCGCGGCATACCCGACCGCGGTGGTGTATACCCCGGGAAGGGTCCAGAAGCGGCGTTCCGCGCCCCAGAAACAACCGAGCCCGAAGATCACCTGTTCGCAATCCCCGGGAAAGGGTTCCACCATCGAGGTACCCAGCACCTTGTGAAGCGGATCGAACTGCATGCCTTGCGCACGGCCCGGTAAAGCCTGTTCCGGCGCCGGAATTTCAGTTGGCCGTCCAAACATCGTCTATCTCCTGTCAGTGTTATGCTTCAAGCGGAATCATTCATCGCCGCCGAGGTCGAGCTCGATCCAGGTCGGCGCGTGATCGGATGGCTTCTCCATCGCGCGAATATCGTAATCCACCCCTGCATCGACCACCTTTGCCTTCAGTAGTTCCGAAACCAGCAGGTGATCGATACGCAGGCCTCGTTTGGGCTCGCGCTCGAAACCTCGACTTCGATAGTCGAACCAGCTGAAACAGTTATCCTCGGTTGCGTGGCAAAGACGAAAGCCGTCATGCAACCCGAGCGCGGTGAGCTGTTCGAACCATTCGCGTTCCTCGGGCAGAAAACTGGTCTTCCCCGTTTTCAGCCAGCGTTTCGCGTTGTCCGCGCCGATACCGATATCGCTGTCCTGTGGCGCAATATTGTAATCCCCCATGATGACAAGCTTCGCCTGCTTCATATCGTATTCGCCGAGAAACGAGATCGTATCCCGGTAGAATCGCTGCTTGGCGGGAAACTTGATCGCGTGATCGCGGCTCTCTCCCTGTGGGAAGTAGCCATTGAAGACAAAAATCGTTTCCCCATCGAGATCAAACTCGCCGCCGATGAAGCGTTTTTGCGCATCTTCCTCGTCGCCGGGGAAACCGTAACAGGGCGTACTGCATCGCGCGCGCGACAACAGCGCGACGCCGTAATGGGTTTTCTGCCCGGCATAGATGACCTGGTAACCCATTTCGTTTACGGCCTCGAGCGGAAATTCGTGGTCCTGCACCTTGGTTTCCTGCAGGCCGATGAATTCGGGCGCATGCTTGTCGATCACGCTTTGCAACTGGTGCAATCGCTGACGCAGGCTGTTTACGTTAAACGAGACTATCTTCATCGGTTTTATCGTCCTCGAAATCTTGTAACAAATCGGCCAGGGTCTGATCCGCCAGTTGGGAATTAAAATTCTGCTCCAGTTGCGCCAGCAAGCTCGCCACCGGCGCATCGCAGTGAAACCTGTCGCTGTGGCCTTCGTCCTCGGCCTGGCGCGCGCTGCGCAGAATGTCGACCAGCCGGATTTTCGTCAGCGTCGCCCCAGGCAGGTAGCGCGGCGGGTCATCCGCCGATTGCTGCAGCAAGCCATCGGCCTGCAGCGCATCCAGCATGCGCCGCAGTACATCCCCCGGTAGATGCTGGTAGGCGGCGAGCGTTTCAAGGTCCGGAGCCTGCTCGGATGGCCGGTCGTGCGCTCGCGCGATACTGACCATCGCCTGCAGCGCCAGTTGATCCCGCATGCCTGCGCTCAAATGAAGGTCCAGCTTCTTCCATTTCAGGTACTCGGGGTGCTGGTGATAAAACGAAATACTGGCGCCTGTCAGCAAAATCAACCAGCTCAGGTAGAGCCAGATCATGAACACCAACAGAATGGCGAGACCTGAATAGATCGCGGTATAACTGCTGGAACCGCCGACAAAGGCGGTAAAAATAATACCCGCCATTTGCCATAACAGGCCGGCGACAACGGCTCCGTACAGCGCCGAGCGAAACTGCACTCGGGTATTCGGCACCATCAGGTAAATAAATGTAAAGGCTGCAATCACCAGCACGAAGGGCAGCAGCTTTCCGCCGAGCCAGAGCAGGTTGTTCATATAGGGCAGGCTGTTCAACAACTCGACGACGTGATTGTTGCCCAGCGAGGCGGTTATACCGACCGCCGAAAACACCAGCACCGGCCCCACCATGATAACGCTGAGATAGTCGCTGAAACGCTGCATCAGGTTGCGGCTGCCCTGCAAGCGCCAGGTGTGGTTGAACGCTGATTCGATTTTCTGGATCAGCGTAATCGCCGTATATAACAGCAGTAGCAGGCCGACGGCGCCGAGTACGCCAATTTTCATGTTTTCGACAAAGCCGACGATGCGTGCGCTGATTTCCGCGCTTTGCTCGCCAATCGGCGCCAGGATTTGCGCCAGCGTCGGCTCGAGCTGATCGTGTACGCCAAATCCTTTCAATACCGAAATGCTAACCGCCAGCAAGGGCACGATCGATAACAGCGTGGTGTACACCAGGCTCATCGCCCGCAGGGTGACCATGCCGCCCATCAGGTCTCGCAGCACCATCCACAGGATTTGCAGGAAATGCCGCCAGCTCGAACGCGGGGTCCCGGGATCACAGGCATCGTAATCCCAGATGTAGTGGTTGATCCGTTCTCGCATCGGGGATCTCAGCCGGTAAAGGCTTGCTTCGAATTCAGGTAGGCGATCTCGGCTTCGCTGCTATCGCGTCCCAGCGCCTCGTTGCGATGCGGAAAGCGGCCGAATCTGGCCACGATGTCGTGATGGTGATGAGCGAAACGCAGGTTGGATTCAAGCCCGGGCTGGTCGAACAGCTCGAGCGCCAACTGCTGGTCCTCGAGGTTTTCGCTGTGCATGAAGGGCATATATATAAATGCCTTGCGCTCGGCCTCGAGCGCCTGGTCGAAGCCGTGTTCGATGGCTACGCGCGCAACCTCGCGCGATTGCGCCTCGGTGGCATAGCTTTGCGCCTGGTCGCGGAACATGTTGAGCGGAAACTGATCGAGAATAATGACCAGCGCAAGACAGCCTTCGGCGCTCTGCATCCATTGGTCCATTTCACCGCGCCGCGCCCGCTCCCAGGTTTCCTGGTAAGACTCGCGCAACTGTTGATCGAAGGCCGCGGTCGAATTGAACCAGAGCTTGCGGGTATCGTCCGCGAACCAGAAATCGATAATTTCCTGTGGCATAAGCACCTCGTTTTCAGGCATGTTAACAGGCTTTGCGCAGGGCATCGACAAACCCTCGCAGGCGCTGTTGCAGCTGCTTCCGACCCTCGGCGCCGCTTTCTCGCTCGAGCAGATTCCAGTCACGATTCTGCACCGCTTTCTCGATCAAAAGGGGTTCGGGATCGAAACTGCCGCGCGCGACCGCCTGCATGACGTATTTTTGCAGGCTGGCGAAACAGAGTTCGAAGCCGCGGTTGCCGCGCGCGAATGCCTCGATATCATCCTGCTCGAGCTCGCCAGTCTCGGCCCGGTAGTCGGCATAGCGTAGTAACGCGGTAACCTGCCTCGTTTCCAGGGTCTGCAGGAACTGGCTCATCCAGGTCGGCAACTGTTGTTGAATGCGCCGCTGCAACTGCAGGATCTCCTGTTCGAGCTGGTCGCCGAGCGGCTTCAGTACCGCGATCGAATGGCTGCCGCTGGATTTGCCCGCTGCGTAACTGACGTGAACCAGCTGGAACTGCAGTCGTCGCCAGAAATCCGAAGTCGCGGCATCGAGCGCAAAACTGGCGCCGACGTAGTCGAGCGCGTTTTCGCGGCCATACCGCATTGCTCGCTCGATCATTCGACGACCCAGACCCTGGCGTCGAAACTCCTCGGCAACGGCAATTCGCTGCACGCGCAGGCCACGATACCCGGCAAAACCTTTCAAACCGGCCTGCGCGGTCAACATCTGCGCCAGCAGGTGCCCCCGCGGCCGGCGCTGGCCAAGGAACACGGCCTCGCGAAGACCGCTATCGAAGCCTCCCTCGGTATTGAGCAGCGTAACGCCAACCACTCTTTCACGCCGGCGCGCGATCATCATCAGCAGGTCGGGATTTTCCATCATCATGCGCAAATCCGATGGTCGCGTGCGATAGTGCGCCGAGTTCAATAACGCGTAAGCCTGCCGCAGTAGCGGCAAAGCCTGTACACTGCCGGGCTGTTGCAGGATTTCGATCCGGCACTGCTCGGCGGAAGATTCCCCGTCCGCGGCAACGCCTTCGGCGTTCAACATCAGGGCTCGATCGAGGCAGGCTTCGAGCAGGTCCCCCTGGCTCCAGCGCACCGGCTTTTCGAGATGGTAACGGGTCAGCCCGCCGGTTTCGAGCTGGTTCACGAATCGCAGCATGAATCCACGCCCGGTACCTTCGTATCCGCCGCTGGTGGTGGCCATGACCTGGCGCGGATACAGCCGGTTCAACTGGCGCAGCATCGGCAGCGGGATCATCGCGGCCTCGTCGATGACCAGCAATTCGGCCTCGGGGCCGGCGCGCAGCAGCTGGTCGGGAGCGATGAAGCTGGCCTGCGGGCACTGCCGCAGCAGTTGCGCCGCGGCCTGGCGCGAATTCGCCGATACCACTATCCGCAGTTGCGATTGCAGGCGCTCTACCAGCATCCCGAGACAAGTGCTCTTGCCTCGTCCGCGATCGGCGCTGATCAATGCGCAGCC
>CALJQI010000224.1 GCA_937980285.1 uncultured Gammaproteobacteria bacterium
CGGCGCCTGTGCCGTCGATTGCACGGAGCGGGCGGGATCCGAATTGACCAGGTTTAACAGCCTGACCAGGCTCGAATCCCTGTTTTCGATTTGCCGGGGTATCAGTTGCTTGAGGACGGCTTTATATATCGCCTTGCTGTCGATTGGCGTGATTTCTATACTCTGTCGCCGGTCGAGACGTTGCAGGCTCAGCAACTGGTTTTTGACCGGCGCTACCTCGCGCGGCAGTTTCAGAATATGCTCGGCCAGCTTGATTTCGGCCTGTTGCGCGATAATCCTGATCACCCTGGCCAGCGCCGGCCGGTCAGGCGGCAATGCGCGAGCCAGTTCCGGGTTTTGCCGGCTATCCAGGATAGTCGCTGCCGCAGCGCGCGGACTGGTCTTCAGCACCGGCTGACCTGAACTGTCATCGAGCCGCAGGTAAATCCGGTCGCCGGCCCTGTAATGCAGGTTGTTACTGGTGAGGATATCGCCGAGTCGGCTGGACAGCAGTAGCTGGTTGTTGTGCAGCAGCTTGACGACCTCGGCTTCTATTCGGCCGGCCGCCTTGAGTTGCGCCAGCAGCTGGTCGACTTGCGCAACAGCCGGTTTCGGCGCCGGCAAGTCACTTGGGATTTTGATGTCCATGTTGGCAATTCTTGTCCGCCCCGGGTAAGCAGCTGCCGTTTTTTGCGGCATACGGCTGCCCCGGTCGGGTAATCCCGGCACAGCCCGGTCGGTGCAGGCGTTAAATTTCCGGCACCTGCCCGTTTTTTCGGCCATGGCGGAGACTTCTTGAGGCGGTTTTACGGCCGCGGCGGTTATTTTTCTATCGAAAATCGACAAAAAACTGCCATTTTGCCTCCAGGTCGAACGCGTATTTCTGTAACTGGTTGATAATTAAAGGTTTTTAAACTTGGCACGCATTTGGCATGTATTTTCAGGCATAGAGCAGTCAAGACACAAGGTGAGTGATACATGTCGCAAACTACACAACTGGTTAACAGTGACAAAGCCATCGCGCAAATGCCCGCACAGGTCATCGCGCTGGATACCCGTTCGGGTGTGCGGGCGCAGGGGAACAAACGCAATCTCCGTATTCTGCAGCTATCCGATCTGCTATCGCGAAATCTGGACATCGCGCAGGTCATCGATGTTTTCATGGCCGAGATTGCGCCCGATGTCAAATTCTGTGGTTACCGATTCCGCTGTGACGACATTAACACCACCATCGAACATGGCGTCATCGAGGGATTCAACGCCAACTACCGGCTCAAGATTCAGAATCGGTTGCTTGGCGAACTGACCCTTTTCAAACTGTCCAGTTTCAACAGCGGCGAACTGTGCGAGCTCGAGGATTTACTGTGTTCGCTGATATACCCGATCAAGAATGCGTTGATGTACCAGATCGCGCTCAAGTCGGCATACCGCGATCCGCTCACCGGATTGAACAACCGGCTATCGATGGAAAAGAACCTGCCGCGCGAGATAGACCTGGCAAAACGTCACAGCCAGTCGATGGCGCTGCTGGTGATGGACCTCGATGGGTTCAAGGAAATCAATGACAGCTACGGCCACGATGTCGGCGACCAGGTTCTGCGCGAGGTGGCCGAAGTCATCAGCCAGGTGGTACGCAACACCGACCTGGTGTACCGATATGGCGGCGACGAGTTTGTCGGCGGCCTGGCGCAAACCGATATACACGGCGCCATCGATGTCAGCGAGCGTATTCGCCATAGTATCGAAAAACTGGATTTAAGCGCCTTCGGCCTGAATGGTCAGATCCAGGTCAGCATCGGCATTACCCTGGTTCGCAATGGCGACAGTTTTTTGAGCACTTTCAAGCGTGCCGACAAGGCGCTGTACCAGGCCAAGTTAAACGGCAAGAACCAGATTATTATCTGCTAGCGGTTGCGCGACCCGTGCCGGCGTTGCCCTGTAACCGCAGTGGCCGGTGCCGGCAAATCGCCGGCATGGCGGCAAACCCCACCCGAGACGGCAGCCATGGCTTCTATCCTGGCCGTTGACGATTCCATTACCATGCGGCAAATGACGAGGATCGCGCTCCAGGGGGGCGGACACGATGTCGTCACCGCGGAGAATGGCCTGAGCGCGCTCGACATCGCGCGCTCAACTGCCTTCGACCTGGTGATCACCGATTTGCAAATGCCGGACATGGACGGGATTACCCTGATCGGGGAGCTGCGCAAATTGCCTGCCATGCGAGACAGGCCGATGTTGGTGCTGACTACCGAAACCGGCGATGACAGAAAACAGGCGGGCAGGGAGGCCGGGGCAAGCGGCTGGATTATCAAGCCCATCGGCGCGCGGCAGTTACGCGACCTGGTCGAGCGCGTACTGGGCGATGAAGCCGGAGCCGGCGAATGAAACCTGTTCCGCCGGGCTAATCGAAACAGCGCCTCGCGGCGGTTCGGCGCCTGACGGGCGGATACTGAAAATGCGTCGAAAATGGTCTATACAGTAAAAAAACAACGGGCAAATTAAACCGGGCTAATCGGTGCAGGACGATTTCGACCAAATCGCATTTCAATGTGACCTGCTGGCGTTGAACGCCAGCCTCGAGGCCGCGCGCGGTGGCGATGCGGGAAAAAAATTCGCGCAACAGGCGGAAAGTTTTCGCATGCTTTCGCGCGACATCGTCGCCGGCAATCAGGCGCCGCAACGCGGCCAGCCGGGTAATCGCCTGCGCGATATTGAAACAAGACTGGAAAATCTGCTGCGGCAACAGGAAAAAATCTCCGCGCTTGCCGTCGAAATAAACGATAATTCTCGCTCTGCCACCGACGCGCTGCAGTTTGAGGATGTAGTAGCGCAGGTTGTAGTGTACAGTAAGAAAAATGCAGACAGCCTGCGGACACTGGCTTCACGGATAGACCTCGGTCGACAGGCGATAGCGGCGGGAATAACGGCAAACCAGGACGATATCGGGTCATTGACCGAATCTTTCTGGCGTCAGGTCGAAGCACTGCGGGCCGAGTCAGATTTGCCCGGCGAGTTAAATCCCGCTGGACCATGTCGACAGTGAAATGTTTTAATCAGCAAAGAATTTGCTTGAGTGAAGGGGTAACAGCAATGGGTATAAACATGACGGTTTCGGACGATGGCAACAAGGTAACCATCGCGGTAGCCGGCAAATTCGATTTCCAGCTCTACGACGAGTTTCGCGCTTCCTATGCCGATACCGCCGGCAATGGCGTCGAGTACGTGGTGGACTTATCGGATACCGATTATCTGGATAGTTCCGCGCTGGGCATGCTGTTACTGCTGCGTGAGCACGCGGGTGGTGAATCGTCGAATATCGAAATTACCCAGGCCTCACCCGAAGTACGCAAGATACTCGATGTGGCGAACTTTGGAAAATTATTCAAACTGTAACGGGATTCGTCAATGATCGACTATGCCGAAAAACGTGATTTTCTGCGCATGCCAATCGACTGTGAATTGAGTTTTTCGGCATCGGGTAGCTCAAAGCAATACCAGGGTAACGTGATCAACCTG
>CALJQI010000225.1 GCA_937980285.1 uncultured Gammaproteobacteria bacterium
TGACCAGGCATTTTTTACTTTCGTGGACGAATTCGATCGGGTCTTCGACGGTCAGAATATGACCGTACTCGGTATCGTTCTTGTAGTCGACCATGCCCGCCAGGGTGGTCGACTTGCCGGAACCGGTGGGCCCGGTAACCAGCACGATACCGCGCGGAAACTCGGAAATCTCCTGGAATATTTTGGGCGCGTTCAAATCCTCCAGGCTGAGGATCTTCGACGGGATGGTCCGGAATACGCCGCCGGCGCCGCGGTTATGGTTGAAGGCGTTGACGCGAAAACGCGCCAGCCCTGGAATTTCGAAAGAAAAGTCAGTCTCGAGAAACTCTTCGTAATCCTTGCGCTGCTTGTCACTCATGATGTCATAAATCATGTCGTGAACCTGCTTGTGATCCATCTCGGGAACGTTGATGCGCCGGATATCGCCGTCGACACGAATCATTGGCGGCAATCCCGCTGACAGGTGCAAATCGGAGGCGCCCTGTTTGACGCCAAAAGCCAGGAGTTGAGCTATATCCATGAAGGTTCCTTAAATCGGTTTACAGGTATTATAGAATTCTTGACGGGTTTTGCTTATCGACCGCTAACAAACTGATTATAATCGGGGCTCGCTATAGCCTCGCGTTAACAATCTGACTATAGCAAAAGCTATGCAGAATATTGAAAAAAATCTAAATCGAATCCACTCGCAAATCAGGCAGGCCGCTGAGGGCTGCGATCGCGATCCGGATTCCGTTTTGCTGCTCGCCGTGAGCAAGCGAAAGCCGGCCGGCGATATTCGCCTGGCCTTCGAACTCGGGCAGAAGCATTTCGGCGAAAACTACCTGCAGGAGGCGCAGCAAAAGATGGCAGAACTCGAGGACCTCGATATCTGCTGGCATTTCATCGGCGCGATCCAGTCCAACAAGACGCGCAATATCGCCGAGGCTTTCGACTGGGCGCACTGTATCGACCGCGTCAAGATTGCGCGGCGGCTGAGCGAACAGCGCCCGGCCGATATGCCTCCGCTGAACGTCTGCATCCAGGTCAACGTCGATCACGAAGACAGCAAGGCGGGTATCGAACTCGGCGCCGTGCCCGAAATGGCGGCAGCGATACACGAATTGCCGGGTATACGCCTGCGTGGATTGATGACCATCCCGGCGCCGCGCGAAAGCTTTGCCGAGCAACGCCTCGCCTTTGCGCAACTGGCGAAGGCGCAGGACGCTTTACGACAGCAGGGGATCGATTGCGATACCCTGTCGATGGGCATGACCCAGGACATGGACGCGGCGATCGCGGAAGGCGCCACCCTGGTCAGGATCGGTACCGCGATTTTCGGAGAGAGAAATTGACGCAGAAAATATGCTTTGTCGGCGCCGGCAACATGGCCAGCAGCCTGATTGGCGGGCTGATCGCGAACCAGCACGACAAAGCGGCAATAACCGCCTGCGATATAGACCCGCATCAACTGCAACAATTGCGCGAGCGGTATGACATCAATACCTCGCAGGACGCCGTCGACAGCGCGCGGCAGGCCGACGTGATCATGCTGGCGGTCAAGCCCCAGGTGATGCAGGTCGTCTGCCAGCAACTTGCCGCACTGCCGCCCAATCCCGATCAACTATTCGTCAGCATCGCCGCCGGCATGCCCAGCGACGCCATCGACAACTGGCTTGGCGGCGGCAGGGCCATCGTCCGCTGCATGCCCAACACGCCGTCCTTACTGCAGCTCGGCGCCACCGGCCTGGCCGCCAATGCCCGGGTCAGCAGCGCTCAAAAGAATGCCGCGGAAAATATCATGCAGGCGGTTGGCATCAGTATCTGGGTCGATGCCGAGGCCGACCTCGACGCGGTCACCGCGATATCGGGCAGCGGTCCCGCCTACTTTTTTTATTTTATCGAATTGCTCGAAGCGGCCGGCGTCAAGCTCGGGCTTGGCCAGGACAAGGCGGCGGCGCTCGCGCGCCAGACCGCGCTCGGCGCCGCCAGCATGTCGATCGGCGAAGACGTGGTCGAACTGCGCGCCCGCGTCACCTCGAAAAAAGGCACCACCGAGCAGGCGATTCTTTCATTCCAGCAAAATCATCTCCAGCAGCTGGTGGATGAAGCCACCGCGGCCGCGCACCGGCGCGCTCAGGAGCTGGCGCGGGAACTCACCACAGAACAGGATTAAGAAGACATGGGTTCAGGTTATCTGCTATCTCCGTTAATGCTGATCATTAACACGCTGTTCGATCTCTATATCCTGCTGGTGCTGCTGCGCTTCCTGCTGCAAATGCTGCGCGCCGACTTTTACAACCCGGTTTCACAGTTCATCGTCAAGCTGACGACACCGCCGCTCAGAATCCTGCGCCGATTCATCCCCAGCGTCGGCGGCCAGGACGCCGCCTCTATCGTGTTATGCCTGCTGCTGATCTACGCCAAGTTCCTGCTGATGCGCGCGCTGTCGATCCCGGCGGTACAGATCGGCGGCGTCATGGCGCCGATCGGATCGACCAGTTACGCTGGCTTAATGGTGTACTGTATTGCCGACCTGATCGCGCTGCTGCTGACGGTGTTCCTGGTGGCGGTGATTATCAAGGTTGTCCTGAGCTGGATTAACCCGGGGCAATACAACCCGGTGATCGGGCTGGTGGATAAAATCGCCTCGCCGGTGCTGCGGCCGATGAAGAAAATCATGCCTCCCATCGGCGGCCTGGACCTGTCACCGCTGTTCGCGACGCTGCTGCTACTGGTGACCAAGATGCTGATCCTGCCGCCAATCATTTACCTCGGCAATTTCTAACAGTCGCTTCGAGGGGGACAGACTCGAATGTCGGTCCCCGGAAGTCCAAAAGCCGGCAAGGTCGGGATCAGACCAGAATGGCACTTGCTTAAGCGTGTCATTGCGAGCGGGGCCCAGCCCATGAGCGGAGCGAATGCATTGGCTGCAGCGAAGCAATCTCCCTAATGACAGCAAGTTATCTGGAGATTGCTTCGCTGCGCTCGCAATGACGTCAGATTAGGCTTAAGTAAGTGCCATTCGGATCAGACCATAAATTCGCCATGATTGTCCTGCTGCCGCGGTAGTAGCGAACTTTTACTCTGGGCCACTCGAGGCGACTCGGAATTAGATAAGAAATAATTCCCGGGGCAACATCGGACAGCTAGCCGCCACTGGGCAATCCCTGCGTCCCCTGCCGTCCCCGCGAGAAATCCGCGGCAGGGTCTCAGCTCAGGGTTCGGCCTTGTGGCGCGCCTGGATGAATTCGCTGTGCGAGATGTAGAGCAGATCCGAGACCTGGCGTATCAGGTGCTCTTCGTAATGATCCTTCTCGCCGTCGGCGTATACCATTTGCCACATCATCTCGACTACCCGCAGTTTCATCGCATGATCGTAGTGCTCGTTTAACAGGCGGGTAATATGCTGAATCGAGACCAGCCGGTCGGCATCGGCCTCGGCCTCCTCCATCAATGCATCCAGCTCGGCCTTCGACAGGCCGAACTGATCTTCCAGCAAGTTTCGCAGCCGCGCGCGCTCGGCCGGCTGCACGATGAAGTCGGCACGCGTGACCTCGACCAGCAATACAGCGGTCGCGACCCGCAAGGCATGCTGCTGATTAATCGGGTCAGACTCAACCGACTCGATGGTTAAAAATTTAAGCAGAATTTTTTTCATAGAAATTATTGATTGCAAACATGAACATTTTATGCAAAATCTATCAAACGATTAATAAATTTTAACTATTATGACTTTAACCGAGCTTCGGTACATCGTCGCGGTTTCGCAAAAAAACCATTTCGGCAAGGCTGCCCAGGCTTGTTTCGTGAGCCAGCCTACCCTAAGTATTGCGATAAAGAAACTGGAAGAAGAACTCGGCGTGCGCCTGTTCGAGCGCAGTTCGAAAAATGAAATCCGCATCACCGAAATTGGCCAGCAAATCATCAACCAGGCCTATATCGTGCTGCAGGAAGCGCAGATCCTGACCGAGATCGCGCAACAGGGAAAAGATCCCCTATCCGGCCAGTTCAAGCTCGGCGTCATCTACACAATCGGCCCTTACCTGCTGCCCAGCCTTATCCCCATGCTGCGCAAGACCGCACCCAACCTGAAGCTGATTATCGAAGAGAATTTCACCGCCAACCTGTTCCAGTCGCTCAAGCAGGGGGCGCTGGACGCGATCATCATCTCCTACCCCTTCGACGAACCGGGGATCGAGACCGCGCCGCTATACGATGAACCCTTTATCGTCGCGCTACCGCGTAACCACGAATGGAAACAACGCGATCAGATCAAGCCGGAAGACCTGGCCTCGCAGGACCTGATGCTGCTCGGCGCGGGACACTGCTTTCGCGACCAGGTTATCGAGGCCTGCCCGGACTGCATGTCGGGCGACAGCGAACTCACGCGCACGCTCGAAGGCGGCTCGCTGGAAACCATCCGTCACATGGTAGCTGCCGGCACCGGCATTACCGTGCTGCCGCGCACCAGCATTACGCAAAGCCAGAAGAACGAGGCGCTGATCGACACCAAACCCTTTTCCGAACCATCGCCGAGCCGAACCGTCGCCATTGCCTGGCGCAAGCACTATCCGCGCAAGGAAGCCATATTCACGATTCGCGACACCATTCAGACCAGCCCGCTGGACGGCGTCGATATTATCAAATCCGTCGCGTGATCGAGGAACTGCTGCGCCAGGACCGCGAACTCAAGCGCGCCAAAATCAACAGCGAAACAGCGAAAATTCCGTGGCAGGAGTTACAGCGTTTTTTTGCCGCCGGCAAGGTTATGACGGTCGGCAGCGGGGTCGACCTGGTCGATGTCGCTTATGCGCTGGAGCAAGACGACGTCGAACGGGTAAAACAATGGACCGAATCGAAGCAATTGCTGCCGGTCTCCGATCAGCAGGCGCGCGACTGGGTTAACCGCGACGCCTCGCTTTGGGCAGTGGTGATAAAACCCTGGGTGCTGGTGCAGGAGCCCGATTGAAGACAGCAGAGTCGGGGCAGCCGTCTATACTTTCAGGATTCCCGATACAGTCTGAAGTTTGACGTGGCAGCGAGCTTTCCGCAAAAAATCGACCGATTCAAAATACACCAGGTGCTCGGCCAGGGCAGCCAGGGGGTGGTCTATCTTGCCGAAGATCCGCAGCTGAAGCGCAAGGTTGCGATCAAATCGGTTAATTTGAAAACGACCTTGCCGATCGATGGCAACATCGAGCAACTGCTGACCGAGGCGCGCACCGTCAGCAAACTGCAGCACGCCAACATCGTCAGCATTTTCGATATCGGCATGCAGGATAATAATCCCTATCTGGTACTCGAATTCATCGACGGCGAATCCCTGCAAAGCAAGATTCGCCATGGCGCCAGCCAGCAGCAAAAAATTCGCATCATGCGCGATATACTGAGCGGTGCCGCCGCGGCTCACGGCCAGGATATCGTGCATTGCGATATCAAGCCTGCCAACATCATGCTCAGCGAGCAGGGTCAGGCCAAGATCGCCGATTTCGGGTTGGCTTATCTTACCGGCGCGGCGGGCGAAGCGGACGGGGCACTCTATGGCACGCCGCAATACATGGCGCCGGAATACATCGAAACCCGCAAGCACCAAAAAGTGTCCGACGTGTTTTCCATAGGGCTGGTTTGTTACGAGTTGCTAACCGGCGAGCCGGCGTTTAGCGGCGAGGACGTCTACCAGGTGCTCAACGCTATCGCCAACAGCGAGGTAAAGCCACCTTCAAAGGTTAACGCTGAAATCGACGAAGGCCTGGATGCGCTGATTCTGAAGTCTCTGGAAAAAGATCCGTCGCGTCGATTTTCGGACGCCGGGTCGATGCTACAGGCGCTGAACGATTACCTCGCCCTCGACAATGTAGCGCAGGCACGCGACAACAGCGACGCCACGGTCAGGTTTTTGCTACGCCGCATGCGCCACAAAAAGGATTTCCCGGCTTTTTCCCATACCATCAGCGTATTGAACCAGGCCTCGAGCAGCGACACCGAAAGCTTGACCACGGTTTCCAATACCATCCTCAAGGATTACTCGCTCACCAACAAGGTGCTGCGCCTGGTCAACTCCGCCTACTACAATCGCGGCGGCGGCAAAATCAGCACCATTTCACGCGCGGTGGTCATGCTCGGTATCAACCCGGTGCGCAGTATCGCCACCGGGTTGATGCTGTTCGAACACATGCAGGACAAAATGCAGGCATCGCAACTCAAGGAGAACGCGGTACAGGCCCTGTTCAGCGGTTTGCTCGCCAATTCACTGGCGCGTACGCTCGCGGTTCCCAATCATGAAGAAGCATTTCTATGCGCGCTGCTGCAACAGCTCGGCAAGATGCTGGTCGCATTTTATCTGCACGACGAGGCGCGTGCGATCGACAAACTGATGCTGCAGCAGGATTGCAGCGAAGCGGCCGCGGTGCAGCAGGTGCTGGGAATCAGCTACCCGAGCCTGGGCATGTCGGTGGCGCGTGAATGGGGATTTCCTCGACTGATTACCGACAGCATGATACCGCTCGACTTCGACGACCTGGCGAAAGCGGTCAATCCGGAGGAGAAGCTGCAACAGATCTCGCAATTCAGCGATGCGCTGGGCGCCTGCCTGACGCTGCCCTTGCAGCAGCAGGCGCCCGCGATACAGCTGCTGACGCAACAGTTTTCATCGGTACTGGCGATCGACGGCGACAAGGTATCGATGCTGCTGGAAAACTGCCACAAGGAGTTGACCCAGTTCTCGCGCCTGATCCAGTTCGATCTGACAAAAAGCCTTTACTACCAGCAGATATCGAGCAGCGGCGACGAAGAACCCGAATCGCCGCTGGATTCGACCCAGCGACTCGAGTTCGGCAACTCCGACAGCGCGCAGATCCTGGTGGAACAGGCGGATCCATTATCGCAAACGGCGGACAAGGTGCTAACCGACGGTATACAGGACATCACCAATACGCTCACCGGGGAATACAGCATCAACCAGGTAATGCAGATGATCCTCGAAACCATTTACCGCGCACTTGGCGGCGCGCGCGTGGTTTTGTGCCTCAAGGACAGGCAGGGCAGCTGCATCAGGGCGCGTTACGGATATGGCGAGGATATCGAAGGCGTCATCGACAAGTTCTCGATTCCGTTAAAGCCGCAAACCGACGTTTTCCACGTGGCTTTCAAAAACAACGTCGATATTCGTATCGACGATACCCGGGACGAGAAAATCCGTTCCAGGATACCCGACTGGTACCACAGGGATATCGCCGCGCGCAGCTTCACCATCTTTCCGATCATGATTAAATCAGCGCCGATTGCCCTGATTTACATCGATAGCGCAGGTTCCGAATCGATAAAAATCACCGATAATCAGCTCAGCCTGCTGAAGACGCTGCGTAACCAGGCAATTCTCGCCATCAGGAATCTGAGCTAGAGGGATATGGCGGTCGCAGAATTCTGTAGTAGAATTGCGCTCCCGATTTAAAGAGGTCCTGCTCGATGTCCAGAGTTACCGTATACAGCGCCGCTAACTGCGCCTTTTGCACGCGCGCGAAAACCATGCTGGAGAAATGGGATATCGATTACGACGAGATACGTATCGATGGCGATAGCGCGGCGATGAAGCAATTTATCGAAGCCACCAACGGCGCGCGCACCGTACCGCAAATCATCATCGACGGAAAACCCATCGGCGGTTTCACCGAACTGACGGAGCTGCACATGGACGGCGAGCTTGACGAGTTGATGCAATCGAATTAGTTTTTCATTATGCCGAAAACACAAAAACCAACCTTTCGCATCCAGTTTCATAATAACGGCAAGATTTATGAACTCTACGCGCATGAAGTCGGCCAGTCGCAAATGTCGGGCTTCATCGAGATCGGTGAAATCATCTTTGGCGAGCAATCCAAACTGCTGATCGACCCGGCCGAAGAAAAGCTCAAGCTCGAGTTCGCCAACGTCAAGCATACCTATATCCCGCATTTCGCGGTGATTCGAATCGACGAAGTCGAACGCAGCGGCAAGAATCGCATTCTCGACAGTGACGGCAGTAGCGTAACCACTTTTCCGGGGCAGACCAGCATCCCGCAGAATTCCTGAGCGACACCCTGCCGCAGGCAGCCATGCAAATCTCCGTCGTCATTCCCAGCTACAATCGAAAGCACAGCCTCGCGCGCGCGCTGCAGTCGGTACTCGACCAGGAATCGCCGGTGGATGAAATCATACTGGTCGACGACGGCTCGAGCGACGGCAGCGGAGCCATGGTCGAGCAAACTTTCCCCGGCGTAAAAATCCTGCGCCAGGAAAATCTTGGCGTCAGCGCGGCGCGAAACCGGGGCATCGAGGCAGCGCGCTTTGACTGGATTGCGTTGCTCGACTCCGACGACAGCTGGTTGCCCTGCAAGATCGCAACAATTCGCCAGGCACATCGACAACAGCCCGATTTCGTCCTCTTCCACTCCGACGAAATCTGGGTTCGAAACGGCGTGCGCGTCAATCCAATGATCAAGCATCGTAAAAGCGGCGGCTGGATTTTCGAGCAATGCCTGCCACTGTGCGCCATATCACCCTCCGCCTCGGTGATGAAAAAAACGGTGCTCGAGTCACTCGGCATGTTCGACGAAACGCTGCCCGCCTGCGAAGACTATGATTTATGGCTTCGCCTTTGCCATCGCTACCCGGTGCACTATCTCGACCAGCCCCTGATCGTCAAGTATGGCGGCCATGCCGACCAGTTATCGCGCCAGCATCCGGCAATGGACCAGTTCCGAATTCGCGCGCTGCACCGATTACTCGTTGGCGCAAGTCTTTCGCCCGACCAACAGGCCGCGGCGAGCGCCATGCTGCTGACCAAACTCGATATCCTGATCAGGGGCGCGGTCAAACATGGTAATCAGAAACTACTCGATGAATTTATGCCCTTACGCGAGCAATGGCGCGAGTCGGTGCAGGCGGCGTCATGCTGATCTGGGTATGTGCCCTGCATTGCGAGGCCAAGCCGGTAATCGATTTCTATCGACTGAAGAAGTCACAGGACCAACACGCGTTCGATATTTACCGCGGCGATGACATGGTCTGCGTCGTCAGCGGCATCGGCAAAATCGCCAGCGCAGCGGCCTGCGCCTGGATCGCCGCAAGCTACTCGGGCGAAACTTCGTTTGCCTGGATCAACCTCGGCACCGCCGGCGGCGCCGAGCACGAAATCGGCGAGCTGTTGCAGTTGAACCAGGTCGTCGACGCCGATAGCGGGCAGTGTTACTACCCGGCGCCGGTTGCGGTTTCACCCCTGGCCGGCAGCGCCTGCCTGACATTGAGCAGGCCCAGCGAGGATTACCGCAGCGATACGCTGTTCGACATGGAAGCCAGCGGCTTCATGCAAAGCGCGCTGCGCTTCAGCAGCGCCGAACTGGTACAGGGCCTGAAAATCGTTAGCGACAATCGCAAACAACAAACCGGTAAAGATCGGCAACGGGTGAGCGAGCTGATTCACCGGCATATCGATTCGATCCACCATCAGGCCGATGCCCTGCTGCAACTCGACGGCGAACTTGCGGCACTGGAGCCCGCGGCCGATTCCTGGCAACAGGTTTTGTCGCTTGCGCATTTTTCCCAGACCCAGAAAAGCCGCCTGCGGGTTCTGTGGCGCTACCTGTGCAATCGCGATTTCAGCTCCGATACCTTACTGCGGCAGCTGGCGACGCAAAACTCCGCGCGCGCCATTCTCGATACCCTGGAGCAAATCAGCTTTCGCGATAGCGAGGGCCTTTAACCATGGCCAGTTGCGTTTACGTCGAAACGGCGGTACGCCATCACCCGCGAACACTGCGGCTGCTCGAGCGCCTGCACAAACTGCCGCTGATCGAGATCGACCACTACGGCGAGGTGTTCAATCCACGCTCGCAAAACTTCCGTTTGCAGAAAAAAAATCCGGCAGTCATCATCGCGCACAAGAACAAGGGGCAGGTACTGGCGGCGCCCGAGGGTTATGGCCTCGGCGGCGATTACAACTATTATTTTTCGCATATGCTCAACTGCATCTACGATTGCCGATACTGTTTTTTACAGGGTATGTACCAGTCCGCCCACCAGGTGCTGTTCGTCAACTACGAGGACTTCGGAGACCGGATCCGGCAAACCGCCGCCGGCCACGCGGGCAAACCGGTATGGTTTTACTCGGGTTATGACTGCGATAGCCTGGCCAATGAACCCCTGACGCGCTTCACCGATTTCTTCATCCCGTTAATCGCCGGCATCGACAATGCCTGGATGGAGTTGCGCACCAAGAGCACCCAGGTACGCGCCATGCTGAAAATGGAACCGCTGGCGCGCGTGGTGACCGCTTTCAGTTTCAGCGACGCCTTCAGTCACGGCAAACTCGAACACGGCGTGCCGACGATTGCAAAGCGTATCGAAGCGATGCGTCGCCTGATCGAGGCAGGCTGGCCGGTCGGATTGCGTTTTGATCCGGTGGTTTATCACCGCGACTACCAGGCCGCCTTCGTCGATCTGCTCGACCAGCTGTTTACGCAAATCGATGGTCACAAACTGCATTCGGTCAGCCTCGGCAGCTTCCGCCTCACGCGCGATCATTTCCGACGTGTTTCACGCCTGTACCCGGAAGAACCCCTGTTTGCGCAAAGCATGCATTTGAACAATGGTATTATCAGCTACCCGCTTGATCGAGAGCGGGAAATGATCCAGTTCTGCGAGGCGCAACTGATGAAGCATATCTCCGAGCAAAGTTACCAACCCTGCGAATGGCATGGCTGAAGGGCAAACTGTTTTAATCAGCGGCGCAAGCTCAGGCATCGGCCTTGCGACGGCAAGCCTGCTGCTGCAACAGGGTTATCGCGTCATCGGTCTCAGTCGGCGCGGCCGGGTAGCGCAGCTCGAGCACGATAATTTCACCGCCCTGGCAGTCGACCTCGACGATCTGCAGCAACTCGAAGCACGGCTCGCGGAGTTACTCGAAGGTCGTGACGTCGACGCCTTTATACACTCGGCAGGCCAGGGGCGATTCGGATCGCTGGAACAGTTTTCGCGGCAGCAGATGGAGTCGGCACTGCGCGTCAACCTGACCAGTGCGATGGTGATCTGTCGCGGGCTATTGCCGCGGATGCGCAAGCGCGCCCGGGGGCGGCTGATTTTTATCGGTTCCGAATCCGCGCTCGCGGCGGGCAAAAAGGGCGCCATTTACTGCGCCACCAAATTTGGCCTGCGCGGGTTTTGCCTGTCCTTGCGCGAGGACTGCGCCAGCGACGGTATCCAGGTCAGCCTGATCAATCCGGGCATGGTGCGCAGCCCCTTCTTCGACGATCTTTCCTTCGCCCCGGGCGCCAGGCCCGAGAATGCGGTTGCGGTAACGGACGTGGCCAACCTGGTGTTGCAAATCATGCACTCCAGCCCGCATATCGTGATCGATGAAATCAATCTCTCACCGCGGGTAAAATCGATCGACTTCGGCAGCAAAACCTGATCCGCGCGTCGGTTTCGCCCGCCAGAAACTGGTTGTCAAGCGGGCGTTTCCTTGTACACTCCGGACCTACCTGTAACGGGAATATCGCCTGAACCAGTGAAACTTCAACAGCTCCGCTTTCTCGATGCGGTCGTGCGCAACAACCTGAATGTGTCCGCGGCAGCCGAAGAACTGTACACATCGCAACCCGGCGTCAGTCACCAGATCAAGCTGCTGGAGGATGAACTCGACATCCAGATTTTCGAACGCTCAGGCAAGAAACTGACCGCGATATCGCCAGCGGGGCACGCAATACTCGAGCATGTCGGCGACCTGCTCAACAGCGCACGCAATATCAAACGCGCGGCGCGCGAGTTCAGCAAAAGCAATCGCGGTCGGCTCACCATCGCGACCACCCATACCCAGGCCCAGTTTATCCTGCCGCCCATCCTGCAGCGTTTCTCCAGCCAGTATCCGCAAATCGAGCTCAGGGTGCATCAGGGCAATCCCAAGTCGATGTGCAAGCTCGCGGCCAACAACCAGGTCGATTTCGTCATTGCCTCGGAAGTGATCGATGAGCGAGGCGAGTTGATTACGATTCCCGCCTATCGCTGGAACCGTTATATCGTGGTGCCGCCGAAGCATGCCCTGGCCCGCATCGAAAACATCAGCCTGAACGACCTGGCTGAGTATCCGATCCTGACCTACATGCTGGGGCTGAGCGGACGCTCGCAACTCGACAAGAGCTTTCAGCAGGCGAATCTCGAACCCCGGGTGGCATTTACCGCCACCGACTCGGATGTCATCAAGACCTATGTTCGTCTGGGCATGGGGGCCGGCATCATTGCCGAAATGGCCTGTCGGGACGAAGACGCCGACCTGGTTTATATCGACGCCAGCCACCTGTTTCCAGACAGCGTCATCAAGATCGGCTTTCGCCACTCGCGCCACATATCGGCATACCAGTTCGATTTCCTGCACATGGTGGCGCCCCACATCGAGATGGAAACAATAAAAAAACTGGCGCGGTCGCGTAGCCTGGAGGAGCGTGAAGCACTGCTGCAGGCCACCGTAGTGCCCGACTTTCGGCAGATGAAAAATACGCTGAAAGCGTTAAGAGTCGTGGGCCAGTCTTAGGCCCGGCCGTTCCGACTCCACCAGGGTCTGGATGGAGACCGGCTTGCCGACCTGGTAGCCCTGTATAAAGTCGACATTGGCCTCGCGCAGCTTGTTGAACATCGTATCCGACTCGACAAACTCGGCTATCACTTCCATATCGAGACAATGCCCGACTTCGGTCATCGAGCGCACGAACACGTAACTCTTGTCGTCTTCGATAATATCGCGCACGAATTCGCCATCGATCTTCAGGTAATCCACCGGGAACTGCTTGAGATAGCTGAACGAAGACAGGCCGGTGCCGAAGTCATCGAGTGAAAACTTGGCGCCGAGTTCCTTGATCGAGTTGATAAACTCTACCGATTTCTCGACATTGTCGACGACCGCCGTCTCGGTAATCTCGAAGCAAAGCTGTTTGATATCGATACGGCTTTCGGAAAGACTGTCGCGTAAAAACTTGTGGAAGGTTTGCGAGCCGATACTGCGTCCCGACAAATTGACCGAGAACATAATATCGCTGAGCCTCGGCTGGTGCTCCTGCAACCAGCTAATGATATTACTGACCACCCAGCTGTCGATGCGCTCGATCAGGTTGTAACGTTCCGCCGGAGGCAGGAAATCGTTTGGCGAGACCACGGTCCCATCGGGTGCGATGTAACGAATCAGGACTTCGTAATGCGTATAGCGCTCTTCCCTGTCGATAGAAACGATCGGCTGCACGTAGAGACAAAATCGATCCTCGCTGAACCCCTCCATGATGCCCGACACCCACTCCATCGACACTTGCTGCGCCTTCACTTTTTCATCGTTTTCATCGATGAAGTGATACTGGTTTCCGCCATTCTTCTTGGCCAGGAAACAGGCGGTGGTCACCTTGGAATAGTAATCGGCATACTCGTCGCTCATGCGCCCGAACGCCATCACGCCAATACTGGCGGCGACCAGGTATTCCTGCTCGTTCCAGACATAGCCCGCGTGCTGGATATCGATAATGATCTTCTGAATGGTCTGCAGCGCGCGCTCCATTTCGAAGAAAGGCATGATGATGCCGAACTCGTCCCCCGACAGGCGCGCCACGATATCCGACTTGCGCACATGTTTTTTTATCATCGCGCTGACCTGCTTGAGCAACAGGTCGCCGGCCACGCTGCCGCAGGTTTCATTGACTACCTTGAACTGGTCGATATCGAGAAAAGCCAGCACGTGCTGCGGCACCGAGTTATTGTCCTCGGTGACCAGGGTTTCGAACTTCTGCTCGAATGCGCTGCGGTTGAGAAACCCGGTGAGCTGGTCATGGCTGCCTTCGTAGCTCAGCTTACGGCGCAGCTTGCGATCCTCGGAAACGTCTTTCAGAATAATAACGAAGCCGACATCCTCAGCCTCCATGTCTATCATCGGCGAAGCGGAAAACTCGAGTTCGACGATTTTGCGATTGGGGTCGTAAAAGAACATCGAGCTGATCGATAGCTTGCGGCTGAGCAACTGGCCGAGGTCGACGATTCGCGTTGTCTGCCGATTGGCGTATAGAATCAGCACCTCGTGAATCGAGGTATCGATCAGTTCGGCTTCCACGTCGCCAAACAATTTCTCGGCACTGGGGTTAACCAGCTTGATGCGATCCTTCGAATCGATAACGATAACCGGGTTGGTAATGGAGTCGAGCGTGGTCGAAATAAAATCTTTTTCCGAGCGCAGTTTTTCTTCTATCTGGCGGCGCGATATGGTCTCGATTTCCAGCCCTTCGACCATTTCATTGTAGGCAACCACCAGGTCCCTGAGTTCACTCGGCAATTTCTCTTCGCTGATAGAGGCGTAGCGACCGGTTAACAGGGCGCCCACCGAATTTCTCAGCTTGTTCATCGGCATGAAAGCGCGATTCAGCATGACCAGCACCAGCAACAGGGCGGTTACGGTCGCGATCGTGGTAATAATGAAGAAACTGGTCTCGGTTTTTTCGAGCCGATCGATAACCGGACGCTGGTCGAAAGTCACGCTAATGGTGGCGCCGAGAAAGGCATCGTCGCCATATAACTTGTAACTGGGGTACAGATAACGGTCATCGCCTGGCACGATCCAGTCCGGCGACCGATAGAGATTCGTGCCCGAGCCATGATCGACGCTTATCGGAATCCGGATTTCCCGCTCGATCCTGCGCAAACCATCAGCCGCGTAGGCCACGATGTGCAGATAGGCTTCTGGTTCCGGCGTACCGACCGGGACCAGCACCTCGCTGAACAGTTGGCC
>CALJQI010000226.1 GCA_937980285.1 uncultured Gammaproteobacteria bacterium
CTAGAATTTTAGCTAAATTTTTGAAATATAAAGGTTTATCTTGTTCGCGATATCCTCACGTTTCAGTTCATATGCAAGCCTGGGAAAGCTGACCGCGATACTGTTCCTGGCAACGGCATCGATCAGCCCGTCGATTCAGGCGAACATCGAAGAACAGCGCCTGCTGTTTCACGAGGCGTCGCGCGCGCTCGAACTTGGCCACATCAGCCAGTTCAATCAATTGCTCAAACGACTGGACGATTACCCGGCGCAGCCTTATCTCGAGCACGATGCCTTCGTGCATCGCGTCAGCAAGGTCAAGCCCCAGCAGGCCGAGTTGTTTTTCCGGCGTTTTTCGGATTACCCGTTCGTTTACCACGCGCGCGGTAAATGGCTCAGCGTTCTGGCGCGCCGTGGCGACTGGGAAAATTATCTCGCGTTTTTCGACGGTCGCGAAAATACACGCCTGCGCTGCCTGTCGTTTCAGGCCAGGTTAAAGCTGGGACGACTGGAAGGTCTCAACGACGAAATTGCCAAGGTCTGGTTGCATGGCTATTCACAGCCATCGCAATGCGATCCGGCTTTCGAGCATTATCTCGCCAGCCACGAGGCGCCGGAAAAGGTTATCTGGCTGCGTATCGAAAAAGCTTTCAAGGCGCGCCGTCCCAACCTGGCGCGTTACCTCGGTAAAAAACTGCAGCCGGAGGAACGCGCTGTCGCGGAAACCTGGTACCAGGCGCATCGGCGACCGCAACGCTCGCTGAAAAAACTGGCGGATGCCGCCGATAACGAGCGTAACCGGGCAATCATCGTGCACGCGATCGATCGCCTTGCGCGCAAGGATAGTCTCAAGGCGCTGGAGTACTGGAACCTGATCCGCGATCAGTTCGAATTCAGCCAGCAGCAGATAGACCAGAGCCAGCTGCGCATCGCCTTGTCGGCGGCCTACCAGCACAAACCCGAGGCCCGCGGTCTGTTGTCCAGGCTCGATCCCTCGAGCATGAACGACCAGGCTTACCTTTGGCTTGCACGCATACAGTTGCGCAGCAGCGACTGGTCCGGGCTGAAGGATACGATCAACCAGATGCCGGCGCATTTACAGCAGGAAAACGAATGGCAGTACTGGTTATCCCGCTCGCTCGAGGCCGATGGCCAGCTGGTTGATTCGCTGAACCTGCTGGAACAGATTTCTCACAAGAGCAGCTATTACGGTTTTCTCGCCGCGGACAAGCTGCATCGTGAATATCATATCGAACAGGAAAACGCCGCCAGCCTGGCTGTCGACGAAGAAGCTTTCCTGACCGCCAACCCGCACTTGTTGCGAGCGCGTGAGCTCTATTTCCTCGATCGACTGGTGGATGCCAAGCGAGAATGGTTCCAGGCGCTGCGTTACCTCGACCAGGATGGAATCAAGCAGGCCGCCACGCTGGCATCGAAATGGAAGTGGCACGATAGCGCTATCCGCACCGTCGCCAAAACGCCGCATCGTAGCGACTACGACCTGCGCTTTCCGATGCCTTACAAACAGCAGGTCCTTGAATCCGCGCAGGCGCGCGAACTCGACCCGGCGCTGATTTACGGTGTCATGCGCCGCGAGAGCCTGTTCGATCCGCTGGCGCGTTCCAGCGTGGGCGCGCTGGGCCTGATGCAATTAATGCCGAGTACCGCCCGCCTGGTTGCGCGTTCGCTTGGCATGAAACGTCCGCGCAAGTCCGACATTTTGCGCGTCGAAAACAATATCCGTTTTGGCACCCACTACCTGAAAACGGTGATGAACCGCTTCGATAACAATGTCGCTCTCGCGGCCGCGGCATACAACGCCGGCCCGAATAACGTGCGCCGCTGGTTACCGAAGGAATCGATAATGTCGGCCGACCTGTGGGTCGAAACCGTGCCCTTCACCGAGACCCGTAACTACGTGCAGGCGGTGCTGGCCTATTCGACCGTATTCGACAAGTCGCTGGGAAAAAATACCTTGATGTCCAGTCGCATGGGTGATATCAAAACCGAGTATTAATCCCGATACCCGGTGAGATGAAAATATACGGCGACCTTTACTCCGGAAACTGCTTCAAGCTCAAACTGGCCTGTTCGCTGCTGGATATCGAGCACGAATGGATTCCGGTGGACATCATGCGTGGCGAAACCCGCGAGGATCATTTTCTTGCGCTCAACCCGGTCGGCCAGATTCCGATCTGTGTCACCGACGATGGCCAGACCCTGACGGAATCGAACGCGATACTCTATTACCTGGCCCAGGGCAGCGAGTTATGGCCCGCCGAGCGTCTGCCCCAGACCCGCGTGCTCGAATGGCAATTCTTCGAACAGTACAGCCACGAGCCAACCATTGCGGTGGCCCGTTTTATCAAGGTTTATCTCGGTTTGCCCGACGATCGGCAAAGAGAGTACGAGGCAAAGCTCAAGGGCGGTTATCGCGCGCTGGACCTGATGGAGCGACACCTGCAGGATCACAGCTTCCTGGTAGGACAGTCCTGCACCATTGCCGATATTTCACTGTTTGCCTACACCCATGTCGCCGAGGAGGGTGGCTTCGACCTGTCCGCCTATTCCGCGATTCGAAGCTGGATAGCGAGTATTCAACAACTTCCCGGCTATGTCGCAATGCCACCTGCGTCTTCGAGGTAGTCTGCCTAAGCCACCGATTTAAACCGCGAGGGCGGCGCGTGGCCATTGTCTGCGAGTGGTTAGCGCCGGCCTGATTTTTCACCAGGCTTACCGGTCG
>CALJQI010000227.1 GCA_937980285.1 uncultured Gammaproteobacteria bacterium
GCCGAGCCGCCGCCGCAGCTCGGCCTTTTTACCAACGCAGGCGGTATGAGCGCGATAACACGCTACCGCGGCAAACTCGAGGAACTGGCTTATCTCGACCAGCTGACCTCGGCATTGCCATACCATCTGCAACGCTCTCCCGATGTGCTGGTGCTCGGTGCCGGCGGCGGCGCCGAGGTGCTGCAGGCCATTTATCACGGAGCCGGGCACATCGATGCGGTCGAAATAAACCCCCAGGTTGTCGAGCTAATGCGCAACCGATTCGTCGAGTTCAGCGGCAGGCTCTACCATCATGAAGACGTCAGCCTGCAGCTGGCGGAGGCGCGTGGATTTCTGCAGCGCGGCAGCAGGGCCTATGATCTGATCCAGGTGCCGATGCTCGATTCCTTTGCCAGCTCTGGTGGCGGCGTGCACGGTCTCAACGAAAACTACCTGTACACCGTGGAAGCCTTGCAACAGGCTCTGTCGAGACTGAAAGCCGATGGATTTATCGCGCTCACGCGCTGGATCAAGCTACCGCCGCGCGACAGCCTGAAATTGTTTGCCACCGCAATCGAGGCCCTGCGGCAATCAGGCGTCGATGATATTTCACAACGCTTGATACTGATCCGGGGCCTGCAGACGAGTACCCTGTTGATCAAAAACTCGCCGATCGGCGCGGCTGAAATCGAAAGCTTGCGGGCTTTCTGCAAAACGCGTGGCTTCGACACGGCTTACTATCCCGCTATGCCGGCCAGTCAGGCCAACCGCTTTAACCGACTCGAATCAGCCTATTTTTACACCGCGGCACAGGCTTTGCTCGGCGATCAGCAGGCACAGTTTTTGCGCGACTACAAGTTCAACCTGCAACCGGCCAACGACGATCGGCCATTTCATTTCCACTTCGTCAAATGGCGCACGCTAAGCGAATTATTCGAAATGCGTTATCGCGGCGGAAACGCGCTGCTCGATACAGGATATCTGACCCTGGTGATTACGCTGATGCTGAGCCTGGCGCTGAGCCTGCTGCTGATCCTGCTGCCATTGCTGCTGGTAGGGCGCAAACAGCACTCGGTCTCGGTCCGATTCGACAAACTCCGTGTGTTTACCTACTTCGGCGCCCTGGGGCTCGGGTTTCTGCTGATCGAAATATCGTTTCTGCAAAAGTTCATCCTGCTGTTGCACCACCCGCTTCATGCCGCGGCGGTCGTGCTAGCGTCCTTCCTGATCGCGGCCGGTTTCGGTAGCGCATTTGCGCAGGGATTCGCCAACACCCTGCGTGCGCGGCGCATTACTGTCTACGCGATACTGATCATCATCCTCCTTGGCGGCGCCTATCTGTTGCTGCTCGGGCCGATACTTCAGCTGGCCGGTGGCTGGCCATTGGGCGCAAGAATCCTGCTCAGCATTACCCTGATCGCGCCGCTGGGATTCTGCATGGGAATCCCGTTCCCGTTAGGACTTGCATCGATCAGTACCGGGTCGCCGGCGTTGACCCCCTGGGCCTGGGGCATCAACGGCTGCGCTTCGGTGATCAGCGCGGTTCTGGCTTCGCTACTGGCGATACATTTCGGCTTTAACCTGGTTATCCTGATCAGTATGACATGCTATCTGGTAGCCGCCGCCAGCTACCCGCATGCGGCGTCTGGCCAGTCCAGGGGCGTTATGGTAAAAACCATCGCAGGATGAATCATTCATGAGTAAAAATACAATCGAGGAAAACCAGCGCCGCCATCAACTCGATGACGACGAACAGGTATGGCTGTTCGGCTACGGCTCGCTAATCTACCTGGTCGATTTCCCCTATCTCGAATCGAGACCAGCGAGCATTCGCGGCTGGAGCCGGCGTTTCTGGCAGGGTTCGCACGACCACCGCGGCACCGAAGAGAATCCCGGTCGGGTAGTAACCCTGATCGAGGACAAGGACGCCGTTTGCGGCGGGCTCGCCTTCCTCATCGAGGCCCCGGTTTTCAGGCAGCTCGACGTACGCGAAAAAAACGGCTACCTGCGGGTGACCACCGAAATGACCTTCGACGACGACAGCCACGCCACCGGCCTGACCTATATCGCAACCCCGGATAACGAGGCTTACCTCGGCGCCGCCAGCGAATATCAAATCGCGCGCCATATTTCCCGCGCCGCCGGCCCCAGCGGACCCAACGACGAATACCTGCTGGAACTGGCAAACGCGCTACGCTCGCTCGGTCTGCACGATCAGCACGTGTTCGATATCGAATCGCACCTGCTGCGCATGACGCGATAGCAAACTGGCCTGGCCAGGCGGTCCTGATGAGGCCGGCAATTTCGACAAGAAATCTGCAGACTCGAATGGCCCTAGCGCGCCCAGTGCAAGAACGGCTGTAACCAGGCGGCTTTCCGGCGCCTGGTTTTAACCTGGCTATTTTACAAGGCTAGCGAAGGCTACCGATATAGTCGCCCAGGTTTGCTATATCCGCATCGCTCAACGACGACGCCATCGTGTTCATGACCTGGTTTACACGCGCGCCGCTACGAAAATCGGCCAGGTTCTTGCGAATATACTCGGCGCTTTTGCCTTTCAGCGAAGGATAGTTCGCCACCGTGCTGATACCACCAGCGCCATGACAAGCGATACAGCC
>CALJQI010000228.1 GCA_937980285.1 uncultured Gammaproteobacteria bacterium
ATAGTTTTCGCGCGAGATTTCGCCATCGGTGGGAATATCGATGCCGCAGTCGATCTGGTCGGCGATCGCCTGCGCCACGCCGCGGGCGATGATATCCTCGGCGTCGGGTCCCAGGTCGGCCATCGCCTTTTCCCACAACGCTGTCGGGTCGGCGGTATCGGGCCCGTCGGGATGGTTGAACCAGTCCGGCAGCCTGACAAAATCGGGCTTCGGATAGGCACCGATACAGGTTGTTTTTATCGTCATCGCTGTCACCCTCCAGGCAGTCTTGCGCCACTCGTCGTCGATTCGGCCAACCAGTATCGATGACCGCTTTCATCGGCGCAATATACTACCAATTCGAGCGGTCAATGCATAAAACAAATAACAGCGAGCCCAGATATCGGCACAGCCTATATTTCATATCATTATTTACCCATTTTTAACCGGCTTTGTTTAGGGTAGAGTATGCACTCGGTGATGGCGGTCACATCCGGAGATCAAGCTGCGTAATCGTAATCGTCGTTGACTAGAACAACAATTCCAGGGCGGATAGAGCCCGAAAAAACAACTGGAGGAAATTTGACATGCTACCTAGATTTATCAGGAAAAGTTCGCTGCTCGCCTGCACCGCGGCGGTATCGATGCTCGCTTTCGGGCAGGCCGCACAGGCGGTCGATTTGACGGTCTACACCGCGGTCGAAGCCGAGGACCTGGCGCGCTACGCCGAAACTTTTAACAAGGATCATCCCGATATCAACATCAAGTGGGTGCGCGATTCCACCGGTATCGTCACCGCCAAACTGCTTGCCGAAAAGAATAATCCGCAGGCCGACGTGGTCTGGGGCCTGGCGGCCACCTCGCTGCTGTTGCTGAAGAGCGAAGGCATGCTCGAACCCTACAAGCCCAAGGGCGTGGAAAAGCTCGATAAAAAGTTCGTCGACAAGGGCGCGGTACCTACCTGGGTCGGAATGGACGCCTGGGTAGCCTCGATATGTTACAACACCGTGGAAGCCGCCAAGCACAACCTGGAACCGCCGAAGACCTGGCGTGATTTACTCAAGCCGATGTACAAGGGTCACCTGATCATGCCCAACCCGAATTCGTCGGGCACCGGTTTCCTCGACGTCTCCAGCTGGCTGCAGATGTTCGGCAAGGAAAAGGGCGGTTGGGAGTTCATGGATCGCCTGCACAAGAATATCGCGCGCTACACCCACTCGGGTTCGAAGCCCTGCAAGCTGGCGGCCGCCGGTGAAATTCCGATCGGCATCTCCTTCGCCTTCCGCGGCGCCAAGTCCAAGGCCAAGGGCGCGCCGCTCGAAATCATCGTACCCGAAGAGGGCGTGGGCTGGGATATGGAAGCCACCGCAATCATCGCCGGCACCAGCAAGCTTGAGGCTGCACAGACGCTGGTTGACTGGTCGATCACCCGCACGGCCAACGAAATGTACAACACCGGATATGCCGTGGTCGCCATGCCCGGCGTCGCCAAGCCGGTGGAGCACTTCCCGCCCAACCTGCTGGATAAGATGATCAAGAACGATTTTGAGTTCGCCGCCAACAACCGCAAGGCTATCCTCGCCAAGTGGCTGGAACGCTACGATTCGAAATCCGAAGCCAAGTAGGCAAGGCTGACTTGCCGGGACCCGCGGGTCCCGGCTTATCGGAGTCCTGTCGGGCTCTGCCATTGCAAGATCCCCGCCTACGCGGGGATGACGCAATCGAGCATGGATCCCCGTATAGACGGGAATGACTCCGATAAACGGTCGCATTTCCGGCCTGCGCTGATTTCCGGCCAGGCCAATTTCGTGATGCTTCAAATGACGGTGTATTTTGCCCGCTAAACTGGTAATCGATCATGACAGTACAGAATAAAGGCGAGCCCGGATCAGCAAAGCCCTATCTGCAGATAGACCGTTTAACCAAGAAATTCGGTAATTTTGTCGCGCTCGACAGCGTATCGCTGGAGGTTTACGAGGGCGAATTCATCTGTTTCCTGGGGCCGTCCGGCTGCGGCAAGACGACCTTCCTGCGCGCCATCGCCGGGCTCGACATCCAGACTTCCGGCACGGTCATGCAGGACGGCGCCGATATCTCCGCGCTACCGCCGGCGGAGCGCGATTTCGGCATCGTGTTTCAATCCTATGCCCTGTTTCCGAACCTGACCGCGGAGAGAAACATCGCCTTCGGGCTGGAAAACCAGAAGGTCGGCAAGTCGGCCATCGACAAACGCGTCAACGAATTGCTGGAGCTGGTCGGCTTACCCGACCAGGGCCCCAAGTACCCGGCCCAGTTATCGGGCGGGCAACAGCAGCGTATCGCGCTGGCGCGCGCGCTGGCGACCTCTCCCGGATTACTGCTGCTCGATGAGCCGCTGTCGGCGCTCGACGCCAAGGTTCGCTCCCATTTGCGCCACGAAATGAAAGCCCTGCAACGACGCCTCGGCGTCACCACGGTGATGGTGACCCACGACCAGGAAGAGGCGCTGACCATGGCCGATCGTATCGTGGTCATGAATCACGGCGTCATCGAGCAGGTCGGCACCCCGACCCAGATCTACCGCGAACCCGACACCCTGTTCGTCGCCGACTTCATCGGCGCGATGAACCAGGTGAGCGGACGGGTCAACAGCGACGACAGGATTACCATCGGCGAATTGAGCTTCAAATCGCGCACTCACGGGCTCGCCAGCGACGCCCCGGTGGTAGCGGCCATCCGCCCGGAAGACATCGTGCCGCGGGACCCCAGGGATGAATCGGAGGCTGAAAACAGTCTCGAAGTGGAAATCGACGACATGGAGTTCCTCGGTTCCTTCTGGCGCGTATCGCTGAAGAGCAGCGCCCTCGGCGAGGCCAGCCTGATGGCGGATCTGTCGATCAACGCGACGCGCACGCTGGCGGCCGAGGTCGGCTCGACAATCCGGGTGGCCCTGCCGGCGGACCGTCTCTGGGTTTTCCCGCCCGCGGGCAGCCTCTAGCCTGGCCGGACCATCCGATGACCGAATTAGCAGACACCGCCCCCGCCGCGCCGCTGATCAAACCGAAGACCAGCAAGGACGACCGCATCATGGTCGGCTTCATCCTGGTCATCTGCCTGTACCTGCTGATTACGCTCGCCTTTCCGCTGTACGCGATGCTGTCGAAATCGTTTTCGACCTATGCTTTCGATCTCACCAACTTCGAATTCCAGGTCAACGCCGGAGACGGCTGGAGCGAGCCCTTCAGCGCGGCCGAGCAAAACGACAAGATACAGAAATTCAAACCCAAAGACCTGGTTACCAGTTCCGACGGCCGCCTGGCGACGACCGAGTTCTTTCCCGATTTCAGCTTCCGCAGTCCGACCCTGTACAGGCTGCGGCAGGTCAGGGGCGACACCTCTTTTCTGTTCGGCACCGAGCGAGTCGACGACACCGAGTGGCACGAGTACAGTTCGAACGATTTCCGGCGTATCGTGATTCGCGCCTCCGGCGACACCGGTCTCGACAACTTTCGAACTTACTTTTCGACGCCGGCGCTGTTTCGCTCGATCGAAAACTCGCTATTCATTTCTTTCCTCAGCACCATCATCACCGTCAGCCTCGCCTTCGGTTTCGCCTACGCGCTCAACCGCAGCACGATGCGTTTCAAGGGCCTGTTCAAACTGGTCGCCATGATTCCGATCCTGGTGCCGTCGCTGCTGCCCGGGATCGCGCTGGTTTACCTGTTCGGTAACCAGGGTATGATCAAGGGGCTGCTGTTCGGCGAGTCGATTTACGGCCCCATCGGCATCGTCATAGGGTCGGTATTTTTCACCTTCCCGCACGCCCTGATCATCATCACCACCGCGCTGGCGATTTCCGATTCGCGCCTGTACGAAGCCGCGACCGCGTTACGCGCCAGCCGTTGGCGCACTTTCTGGACGGTGACCATTCCGGGCGCTCGCTACGGCCTGATCTCCGCCGCCTTCGTGGTATTCAACCTGGTGATTACCGACTTCGGCCTGCCCAAGGTCATCGGCGGTCAGTACAACATGCTCGCGGTCGACATTTACAAGCAGGTCATCGGCCAGCAGAATTTCGAAATGGGCGCGGTGGTTTCGGTGGTGCTGCTGATCCCGGCGCTGCTGGCATTCGGCGTCGACCGCTACGTGCAAAAGAAGCAGGTAGCGCAACTGTCGGCGCGATCGGTGCCCTATGTACCCAAGCCGCACAGGCAGTTCGACCGCATCTGCCTCGCTTACTGCTCGCTGGTGGCGGTCTTCATCGTCGGCCTGATCGCCGTCTGCCAGTACGCGGCGCTAATCAAGTTCTGGCCCTACAACCTGTCCCTGAGCCTCGACAACTATAATTTCGAGGTCATGGACGGCGGCGGCTGGGATTCGTATACCAACTCGATTCAGCTCGGCTTGTATACCGCGCTGATCGGCACCGTCGTGGTCTTCGTCGGCGCCTACATGGTGGAAAAGGTCAACGGCTTTTTCACCACGCGCTCGGCATTCCAGTTCCTGGCGATGATGCCGATGGCGATCCCCGGCATGGTGCTCGGCCTCGCCTATATCTTTTTCTTCAACAATCCCGACAATCCATTGAACGCGATTTACGGCACGCTCGCGATCATGGTGATCTGCACGGTGACTCACTTTTACACGGTATCACACCTGACCGCGGTGACCGCGCTGAAACAGATGGACCGCGAGTTCGAAGCGGTCGCGGCTTCGCTGAAACAACCCTTTCAACGGCTGTTTGCCAGAGTCACGGTGCCGGTGTGCCTGCCGTCGATCCTCGACATTTCGATTTACCTGTTCGTCAACGCGATGACCACGGTGTCGGCGGTCATATTCCTCTACTCGCCGGATACGACGCTGGCTTCGGTGGCGGTGCTCAACATGGACGACGCCGGCGATATCGCGCCGGCGGCGGCGATGGGCATGATGATTTTTTACACCAATGTCGGCGCGCGCCTGATCCATCAGTTCGTTTCGCGCAAGCTGGTGCGCACCACCCAGGCCTGGCGCGGGGGCTAGAATCCATGCCGGCAATTCCCGCGCGGGCGTCGGCCCCAGGCGCTGGAATGGTGCAACAGTCCTTCATTGACGAGCGCCTGATGGCGGATTACGCCGGCACGACCACGAAGCGCCCGAAGCATGACCAAATCCCCGTCATTTGCCCAGCTTGACGGCTTGCAGGTCGACGTCGCCATTATCGGCGCCGGCATCAACGGCGCCAGTGCGGCGCAGCATCTGAGCGCCGCCGGCTACCGTGTACTGGTCGTCGACCAGGGAGACTTCGCCAATGGCGCCAGCAGCCGTTCGAGCCGGCTGTTACATTGCGGGCTGCGCCACCTGGCATCCGGGTCGAATTTTCTCGATAGCCTGCTGCGTCCCGGGCGACTGCTGCGTACACTGGCCACCGCGCGCGACGATATGCTGGCGCGTGACGAACTGGTACGCGATATTCCACAGCGCCTGAAACCGATTCATTTCTGTTTACCGATCTATGCCGACGATAACTATTCGCCGTGGCAAATGGATCTCGCGTTTGCGACGCTGCGCGGCTTGAGCCCGCGCGGCGCATCGCTCGACTATCGACGCTACGATCCGCGCAACCTGGACGCCGTTCCGATCGCGGGCTGGCTGCGCGATCGCGACAGGTTGAAGAGCGTGGCCGTGTTTCGCGAGTACCTGTTCGACTGGCCCGAAAGAATCGCGCTCGACGCGCTGTTCGACGCCCGCCGCCTGGGCGCGCGGGTGCACAACTATACGCGCGTGGAAAGCCTGCAAGCCCTTGCGCCGCAGCCGGGTTGGCGGCTGTCGCTGCGGCAGACCGACGCGGCGGCAGGCTCGGCACAGTCGGGTCCCGGTCATACCGCAGGGGTGACGGCGCGGCTGGTTCTAAACCTTGCCGGCGCCTGGGTCGACGGTATCGTGCAAAAGGCCGGGCAGCAGATCGAACCCATGTGCAGCGGCATCAAGGGCGTGCATATCGCCCTGCGCCTGCCGCGCGAATTCTCCGACTGGGGCCTGTTTGCCTACAACAGCATCGGCGAGCCGCTTTACTGTTTGCCGGCAAACGGAATGCACTACATCGGTCTGACCCGAACCCCTTTCGAGGGCGATATCGACCAGGTCGCCGCCAGCGACCAGGAAATCGACTGGATGATCGCGCAAACCAGGCGCTGCCTGCCGCAACTGCCGATCAGCCGCGCCGATATCCTGTTCAGCTGGGCCGGCGTCAATCCTCTGAGCCGCGATCCTGGTAATCCACTGGGCAGCCGTGAAATCAGGATATACGACCTGGCGTCGGACGGCCTTGCCGACATGCTGGCGTTGACCGGTGGTCCGATCGTGACCCACCGGCGCGTGGCGCGGCGACTGCTGCGCGCGGTATCGAAACGCCTGCCTCCCTCGACCGCGCCGCGACCGGCAATTTTCCAGCATGAAGACCACGCCCCCGAGCAAGACGATGTGCAAATCGAGAGCGCGGCTTTCGGCGTCAGTTACGCGGCGGTCAGGCGCTGCGCGCGCGAAGAACAGTGCGCCAACCTGGCCGACCTGCTGATGCGCCGGCTCGGCGCCGGCTGGGCCAGCGACCAGGGGCTGGAGCTGGCACGCGCGGTTGCCGAGGCCGCGGCGCCGGAACTTGGCTGGTCCGAAACTCGCATCGATGACGAGCTGCACGCCTACCGGCAACACCTGAAACTCGCCCGCCGCCGGCCAGAATCTTAGTAAAGCCAAGCGCCTCTTTACGAGTCGGTTTCGAGCGATGCGATTCCGGCTTCGACGATATCCAACGCCTGATCCAGCTGTTCGCGGTCAATCGTCATCGGCGGGCACAGCGTCAGCACGCAGCCGCCACCGACTTTGTAGCTGAGGCCACGCTCCAGCGAGTGATAGAGTACGGTATCGGCTTCATCGTTTGCCGGCTCGCCATCACGGCGCAACTCGATCCCCAGGTGTAAACCCAATCCGCGTACATCGTGAATAATCGGCATTCTGTCCTGCATGGCTCGCAGCCGTTCAAGCGCGTAATTGCCCAGCTCGGCTGCATTTTCGATCAGGCCATCCTGCAGCAGGCAATCCAGCGTCGCCAGCGCGGCGGCGCAGCCGACCGAACTCTTTTCATGCGTGTAGTGCCCGAGCGCGCGGTCGCCGACAATGTCGAGTTCAGCGCTGGTGATCAACGCCGCCAGCGGGAACACGCCGCCGCCGAAACCCTTGCCGATGACCAGCATGTCGGGCACGACCTCGAAATGCTCGCAGACGAACATCTTCCCGGTACGCCCCATCGCCGATGGAATCTCGTCGAATATCAACAGCACAGCGTGACGGTCGCAGATTTCCCTGACTCTCTTCCAGTAGCCCGGCGGCGGCGGCTCGACCGTGGTCCAGCGCATCGGCTCGGCGATCAGCGCGGCGACGTCGCCCTGCATACCGAGCACGTAGTCGAGGTAGTCGATACAGCCTTGGTGCTGCTCGTCGGCGCAGTTGAACAGGCATTTGCCGCGCGTCGGCGGCGGAATATGCTCGCTACCCGGCAGCAGCGGGCCGACGTCCTTGCGGAACAGCGCCTCGCCGCCGATCGAAATCGCGTCCAGCGACGCGCCGTGAAAACTGTCCCACATCGAAATGGTCTTGTGCCGGCCGCTGGCGTAGCGCGCCAGTTTCAGCGCCATGCCGATGGCGGAGGTGCCGCCCGGGGCGAACAAAACCTTGTCGAGACCCTGCGGCGCCAGTTCGATCACGCGCCGCGCGAGATCGATCGCGACCTGGTTGGTGTAGCGTCGCGGACAAAACGGTAGCGTATCGAGCTGGGCCTTGATCGCCTCGACCACGCGCGGGTGGCCATGCCCGACCTGGTGCACGCTGTTGCCGTGGAAGTCCATGATCTTGCGGCCCTGCACGTCTTCGAGATAAATGCCGTCGCTCGCCTGGATCGCGTTCAGGCAGGGTGTCGACAGCGACTGGTGCAGAAAATAGCGCGCGTCCTCGTCCAGCATCCTTTTGGCATTTGCATCGAGATGTCTTTCGGCCCAGGCCTTGCGCCGCGGAGACAGGTTGACGTCGCCTTCGGAACGCTCGGTTGCTTGCTCGGTTGTTTTTGCCATGTTTTTTCTCGCGGGTCTGGTTTTACTTGCAGCCGGGCTTATGCATAGACAACGCCCTGAGGCTGATCGAGCAGGCGCGGATCTTGCGACTTGATCAGCAACGGCCTCCCCTCGAGCACTTCGCTACAGCGCTGCAGCGTTTCCAGCTCGAGACGGTGCATCGACTCGGTGGTATAAAAAGTCAGGTGAGGAAACAGGATAACGTTGTCCATGGCATACAGCTCGGCGAGCGGATGCTCCGATTTGGCCAGCGGTTCCTGGCTGTAGACATCGAGCCCGGCGCCTGCGATCCGCCCCGATTTGAGCGCCGCCAGCAACGCAGCCTCGTCAACGATGGCGCCGCGCGATACATTGATCAGAAACGCCTCCGATTTCATGCTGTTCAGTTGCTTCTCACCGATCAGGTGATGACTGCTGGCATCGAGCACGGCGTGAATGGAAACGAAATCGCATTCAGCCAGCATGCTATCGAGATCGTCGACCTTGTCGATGCCATGTTCACGCATGGCGGCCGCGCTGACGTTGGGATCGTAGCCCAGCACGCGCGCGCGGAAGCCGGCGCCCGCCATGCGCGCCATGCTAAGGCCAATGCGGCCGGTACCCACCAGCCCGACCGTTTTGTTCGCCAGGTCGCTGCCGAGCCAGCGCGCCTCGGGCCAGGCCCAGCCATCGGTCTGCATCGCGTTATGCAGCGGAAGCAGTTTCCTGGCCAGCGCGATCATCAGCATGAAGGCGCCCTCGGCCACCGTTTCCTCGGCGTACTCGGGAATATTGACCACCGGAATTCCGCGCGCCTTTGCCGCCTCGATATCGATAGCGTCGATGCCGACGCCGTACTTGACGATGCCTTTCAGCTTTGCCGCATTGTCGATGACAGCGGCGCCTATCGGCGTGTAACACATCAAGATCAGGTCGGCATCACGGGTCTCTTCGACGAGCCGCGCCTGGTCGACGCCATCCGGCAACAGCACGAGCTCGAAGCCCTGGTCGCGCAAGGTCTTGTCCAGGTACGGACATTCGAGTTCCCGATCGGTGCGGACAATTTTAATTTTTTCGGGGTTCATCAATAACTCCATTGGCCACATCACCGGGCGCGAAGGAAAGGGGACAGTTTACTTGCTCCTAACCGGACGTCATTGCGAGCGCTGCCCAGCCCGTGATTGCAGCGAAGGCATTGGCTGTAGCGAAGCAATCTTCAGATAACTTGTTGTCATTTAAGGAGATTGCTTCGCTACGCTCGCAATGACGCGCTTAAGTATACTGTCCCCGTGTTTCAGGCCCAATGACGCGCTTAAGTACACTGTCCCCGGGTTTCCCCACACAATCTCCCTAAATACAAAAAGTTATCTGAAGATTGCTTCGGCACTTCGTGCCTCGCAATGACGTCCGGTTAGGCGCAAGTAAACCGTCCCCGGATCTCTATCAAAACGCTGTTTATTCGATTCGGTCGATTCCAAACTGCTTCAACAGGCCGGCGACCGCGTCCAGCGCGCCCTGGATCTGCTCCCCGCCGAGGCGGCCGATACAGCCCATGCGGAAGCTGTCGGCGACCGTCAACTTGCCCGGATAAATGACGTATCCCTGGTCCTTGAGCCCGTCGTAAAAGGCGGCGAAATCGAAGGCCGCGTTGGTCGGCATGTG
>CALJQI010000229.1 GCA_937980285.1 uncultured Gammaproteobacteria bacterium
TTGTTTGCTCATCGTGTAATCCTTTGCACGTAATGAAACTTCCGGTGTAAAAGTCAGCATACAGGAGATTGCTTCGCTTCGCTCGCAATGACAGGCGCTGGCGTCATTGCGAGGAGCACAGCGACGAAGCAATCTCCCAAAGATTGCTTCGCTTCGCTCGCAATGACAGGAGTGGCGAGTTGAGACATGGATGTCGCGGTCCGGCGTCCCGGATCTCGGCTTGCCCTTTAGAATCTGGCTTTTCTCCGGAAGCCGCAGGCCACCCTGTCAATCGCGAGGGGCTGTATTGGTTGCCGGTTTGTGGAACCTAGCGGACCTTGGCGGTGGCGGTATCTGAGTTGCCGCGATTGTCGAGCCAGGAGATGGTGATCGAGTCACCCTTGCGGCCCGCGATCTCGAAGGCCAGGAACGGGTTGCGCGAAATCGACTTGCCCCAGAACGCCTCCATCACGATGCGGCGATTGCGGCTGACGATTACCTCGCGGATATAGTGCGGCGGCACCTTCTTGCCCGTTTTCTTGATTTTACGCCTGCCGGTTTCCATCGGGTGATTGATGACGCTCTTGACGATGACCTGGCCATCGACTTCATGCGCGCGGATCTTGATCGTTCTGGCAGTCATCTTCAGGCCTCGCAACTGTTACGGCCGACGCGAATCGGCCGCGTGCTGGTGTGCAGCATGCCGTCGGCTTTGACGATCACCAGCAGGTCGCTGCTGTCGGCCATGCGGATGCGCGTCGAAACGAAATTCTGCGATTCGTAGAGTTTGAACACAGCCGTGAACGGGGATTCGTTAGCCGCCACCACCAGTGAAATCGATTCCGTGTTGTCGAAGCCGGAATGGATTCGCACCGGCACCATGTTGGCATCGCTGGCGATAAGCGGCGCCTCGATCTCGATCTTGTCGGTTTCGCCGAGATCGGTGCTGCCAAAGGCCTCGCGCAACGCCTCGGGCGTTTCCTTTGCGAGAAAGGCTTTGCTTGGATATTCCGCGAGCGCGGCGCCGGGAATTATCGCTCCGCTCAAGGCCGCCTGCAGTCCTGCTTTTAACAAGGTTCTACGTTTCATTGTTTTGCACCCGCCAACCAGGCTGGTTAATCTACATTGCCTTGTATCGGCAGCCGGGGCCGAAGCTTGAAACGCGTGAGCGAATTTTTACCGCGGCTGTAGCGAAATGCGCCTTTCGCGCGCTTTTGACGCGGTTGCCAGATCGGCATCGGGGGAATTGACGACCTGGTCGTAAAGCCTGATCGCCTGGCGTGGATTGCCGGTAACGCGGTGGAAGTCGGCCTGCGCCATCAGGCGCAGCGCTGGCCGTTGCAAGGACTGGTAGATTTCCGAAAGTTCGAAATAAACCTGCCTTTCCTCGGGAAAGCGGTTTTCCAGCTGGCGCGCAATGACCAGCGCCGACTGGTCGCGTCCACCGAGCTTGAGCAGGCGCAACAGGCGCATCGACAGCACGAAATCCCCGGGGAAAATATCGAGCAGGCGGCGATAAACCAGTTCGGCCTCGGATTCGCGACCCAACCGCTCCAGGTTTTCGGCGTATGCGATGCTGTACCAGATGTTTTCGTTATCGCTCCGATACAAATCGGATAGCCTTTTATCGGCGCCCCTGTAATCCGCCGCCTTGATCAACGCCAGCGCGCGCATGAAGTCGCTACCCATGTCGGGCAGGTAATCCCTGCTGCTGTAGAGCAGGTAATCCTTGAACAGCAGGAAATCGTCCACCTGGTTGGCGCCACTGCCGAGAATACGGGCGCGATTCTCGGCCTCGGCAATACGATTGCTGTTGACCGGGTGGGTGCGCAGGTACTCGATATTGCCAATTTCCGAACTGCCTGAAAGTTTCGACATGATGCCGAAAAACTCGACCATGCCATCGGGATCGAAGTGGGCTCTATGGAGCAGGTCCATGCCGACCCGATCGGCTTCGTATTCGTTCTCGCGGGTGAAATTGACCATCGCCTGCTGAGTTCCGGCCACTCCGCCGTAGAGCACGGCGGCGCCGACCTCGGAATCTATACCGCCCAGCAACAGGCCGGCGAGCATGGACAGTATCGCCTTGCTGCTAAGTTCGCTGCTCTTTTCCATCATGTCGAGGCCGTGCGTCAGGCGTACATGAGCTATTTCGTGCGCCAGCACCGACGCCAGCTGGTGCTGGGTGCGCGCCTGCATGATCAGGCCGCGGTTGACGCCGATATAGCCCCCGGGCAGCGCAAAGGCATTGATCGAATCCTGGCGAACGATGAAAAAGCGATAATCGCGTACGCGGTTATCGATCCCCGCCAGAAGGCGGAAACCGAGATCATTGATGTAACGATCGAGTAAGGGATGGGTTTCGATCAACCCCCTTTCCAGCAACCGGTCATAGACAGATCGCCCCAGCCGGGTCTCGCGTTCGATACTGAACCTGGAGTTGTCCGCGAGCGACGGCAAATCGGAACTGCCTGAGGCCGGCGCGCACAGCAGCATAAACACCAGGCCAATAATCCCCGGCCAGGCCGGTTCGGCAGGTTTCAGAAATTTGCGCGCAAGATGCAACATGTGAAGTGGTTCGATTGGAAATTCAGCTATATTAGAATAGTATCGACCCGATCGTATAGTAATCGTTCCAGAATCCATATCTAATGCCACGAATCAAGGAAATCAGCGTTTCAGACCTGCATCGGATGTTACGCA
>CALJQI010000230.1 GCA_937980285.1 uncultured Gammaproteobacteria bacterium
CGCCGCCGGTGCAGCCCGAAGCCGACGTTTCCACTTACCTGCAGGAGCAGGCGCCGGATGTCGAGCAGGCCAGGGTCTATGCCGAGGTCGCCAGGGCCGAGCCGACGCCGGTCGAAAGGCCGCAGTTGCAGCAGATTCACAACCAGAATCTGAGCCTCGACAGGCTGACCCTGCAGGTCAGCGACGACCAGGCGCTCAACGACCAATTCGAGCTGGAATTGCTCGATCGCATCGATAGCATGCACAAGAGCATGGATAACGAGGCGGCCTACCAGAATGCCGACGATGTCGAGGTACAGATCGTCATGGGTTCGACCGCGACCATTACCGCCGGTATCGTCAGCTGGGTGCTGCGCGGCGGTTCGCTGCTGGCGAGCCTGATGGGCACCATGCCATTACTTAATCGTTTCGATCCGCTGCCGATACTTAAGAGCAGCGAAGACGAAGAGGATGTCGAGCCCGATGACGACAGCGACGATACCGAGAGCCAGACTAAACAGCACGCCCGGCGCGTGGACAACATGTTTTCGGGCAAGCAGCAGCCGCGGCAGGATGGCGGGTTCGTAGATGAATAAACTGCGAAAGTCACTGGGATTACTGTTGCCGGCGATGCGTATCGCGATCGCGCTGGCGCTGCTGACCGCCTGTATTTTGCTGACCGCCGACATGCTGGGTTTCACCCCGGATGAAGACAAGCTGGCACTGGAATCCCGCAAGCAGGTCTCCGAATCGCTGGCAATCCAGTTTTCGGTAATGGATCCGAAGCGCGATATTCGCAAAATCGAGGGACTCATCCGTATCGTTGCCAAGCGCAATCCGGCGATCCTGTCGACCGCCATCCGCAGATCCGATGGGCAGGTCGTGTTCGAATCCCCCAATCATGCGCTGCTGTGGGATGGCTACGATGGCGACAAATCGACCACCACCCACGTGCTGGTGCCGCTGATGCAGCGCGACAGGCATTGGGGCAATGTCGAACTGCGCTTCGAGGCGCTCAATAGCGACACTTTCGTCGGTTATACCCAGAAATCGATTTTCAAGCTGCTGGTGTTTTTCATCCTGATCGGCTTTTTCGTTTATCTGGCTTTCATGCTGCGCACGCTCAAGCAGCTCGACCCGAGCGCGGTTATTCCGGAGCGCGTCAACGCCGCCTTCGACACGCTGTCAGAGGGCGTCATGATCGTCGACGAGGAAGAGCAGATACTGCTCACCAACAAGGCCTTCAGCGACAAGATCGGGCGCGACACGTTCGTGCTGCTCGGCACCAAGGCCTCGGCGCTGAAATGGGAGCGCGTATCGAAACAGAAATCCGGCACCGAGCTGCCCTGGCTGGAAGTGCTCAAAACCGGCAACAGCGTCATCGGCGCCCAGTTCAACCTGGTGCCCGACGAAGGCGATACCATTCGTTTCGCCATCAACGCGTCGCCGATACTCAGCCCCGAAGGCGATCCGCAGGGCGTGCTCATCACGCTCGACGATATTACCGAGCTCGAAGAGCAAAACGTGCAGCTGCAGAGCATGGTGTTGCAGATGGAAAGAAACGAGGCCCAGCTGCAGGAGAAAAACAAGGAACTGGACTACCTGGCGACGCGCGACGCCTTGACCGGATGTCTCAACCGGCGCTCGTTCTCGGATCAGTTCGAAGCCCTGTTCGGCGCCGCCTGCGCGGATGGCAGCGAGCTTAGCTGCATCATGGTCGACCTCGACCATTTCAAGTCGGTGAACGACAATTTCGGTCACGGCGTCGGTGACGAGGTGATCAAGATGCTGGCCGAGGTATTGAAGATGAATACGCGCAAGGAAGACCTGGTCGGCCGTTACGGCGGCGAGGAATTCTGCCTGGTGCTGCCCGGGGCGCCGCTTGAGGTGGCGGTCAAGCTTGCCGAGCGTATCCGCTTACGAGTCAAGGATGAATCGAGCAAGCGCTTCGAGGACGGGCCGCGCGTCACCGCGAGTCTCGGCGTGGCCAGTATTCATGACAAGCCGGAAGATCCGAGCGCGCTCAACAACCTTGCCGACGAAGCGCTCTACGGCGCCAAGCAGACCGGGCGAAATCGCGTGGTCAGCTACGCCTCGATGGCGGCGGACGAGGAAATGACCGAGTTCACCACGCCCGAGCCGTCAAGGGAGCCTGCCGTCGGCGCCAATGTCGAGAACCTGCAGCACCGCATCGCCGAGCTCGAGGATATCGCCTCGCAATTCTCCTCGGAGCTGGAGTACAGCAAGAGCTACGATCACCTCACCGGATTGCCCAACCAGATACTGTTTTACGACCGCATCCACCAGGCGATCGAGCGCGGTTGCCGCCACGACCAGCTGGCCGCGGTGCTGATCATCGACATCGAGATGTTCAGCCAGATCAACGCCAGCCTGGGCCGTTCCGGCGGCGACGAGCTGTTGAGGCAGGTTGCCTATCGGCTGAATTCGATCGTGCGCAAGTCCGACGGCGTGTCGCGCCTGTCGGTGTCGCGTTTCGCCGGCGACGAGTTCGCCGTGCTGTTCACCGACCTGCCGGAAAAAGAGCAGGTCACCTGGGCGGTCAAGCGCGTGCTCGACATCATCAACCAGCCGGTCGAGATCGAGGGCAATACGGTGTACCTGACCAGCCACGTCGGCGTCAGCCTGTATCCCACCGACGCCGATACGGTCGAAGGCCTGCTCAACAACGCGATGAGCGCCAAGCAGTACAGCAAGAAGCACAAGTCGGAGCACGGTTACCAGTTCTTCGATAACCACGTGCAGGAATTGTCGGTCAGGCATTTGCAGCTCGAAGCCGACCTGCACCGCGCTATCGAAAACGAGGAATGGATTCTGCATTATCAGCCCAAGCTCGATATCGGCGAGCAAAAAATCGTCGGCGTCGAGGCGCTGATCCGCTGGAACCACCCGCAGCGCGGCATGGTGTCGCCTTACGAGTTTATCGAGTTTGCCGAACGCCGCGGGTTGATCGTGCAAATCGGCGACTGGGTTATCGGCGAGGCCTGCCGCCAGCTGCGCCAATGGCTCGATCTCGGTATCCACGATTGCAGGATCGCGATCAACCTGTCCAGCATGCAGCTGATCCAGTCCGATATCGTGCAGCGGATACTGAGCCGGCTGGAAATACACAAGGTTCCGCCAAGACTGCTCGAGATAGAGATTACCGAAACCATCCTGATGGAAAACGTTCGCCAGGCAATCGAATCGCTGGAAAGGCTGCACTCGCGTGGCATCACTATTTCAATCGACGATTTCGGTACCGGTTACTCGTCGCTGAGTTATCTGAAAACGCTGCCGATCGACAGTCTCAAGATCGATCGCGGTTTCGTCAAGGATATTTGCAGCGATGTCAACGATCAGAAGATCGTGCAAACGCTGATCACGATGGCGCATTCGATGGGCATGCGGGTAGTCGCCGAAGGCGTGGAAGATCGCGAGCAACTCGAACTGCTCGGCAAGTACGCGGTCGACGAAATGCAGGGTTATCTGCTGAGCAAACCGGTCGCGCCCGAAGCGATAGAGTCGATGATTCTCAATCCGCAGGAACAGCCGGGCTCCGTTGACAACGTGGTCCAGTTACGCCCCTGATTTCCCTCTCAGCCTTTGGAAGATTGCTTCGCTGCGCTCGCAATGACCCCAGTTAGCGTCATTGCGAGGAGCACAGCGACGAAGCAATCTTTGAGAGATTGCTTCGCTGCGCTCGCAATGACCCGGGTGGCGGAAGATTGCTTCGCTTCGCTCGCAATGACAGGGACTGGCGTCATTGCAGGGCCAGGCGATCTTGCTCAGGGCAGGATATCCGGGTAGAGATCCTTCCAGCCTGGATTCATGCGGTCGATCAGTTTTATCTTGGCTTTGCGAGAACCCGCTTTGATTTGCTTTTCTCTTGTGATGGCCGCATACATGTCTTCGTAAAGCTCGAAGTAGACCAGCAACGTTATATTATATTTCGAGCAAAATCCCCCGGTAATCCCGTTTTTGTGTTGCCAGACCCTTTGGATTAAATCATTTGTCACGCCTGTGTACAGGGTGCCATCTGTTCTGTTGGTCATTAGATATACGGCAGGTTGTTTGCTCATCGTGTAATCCTTTGCACGTAATGAAACTTCCGGTGTATGCAGCAGCATACAGGAGATTGCTTCGCTTCGCTCGCAATGACGGGGATTGGTGTCATTGCGAGGAGCATAGCGACGAAGCAATCTCATAAAAATTGCTTCGCTGCGCTCGATGTATGGACTCCTTCCTCTTTCGAGGATAGGTTGAAGTTGCGAACCAAAACCTAGCGGAGCCCATACATGT
>CALJQI010000231.1 GCA_937980285.1 uncultured Gammaproteobacteria bacterium
CCGGCGGGAGGGAAAATACCGCCGCAAACACCGTTTACCGTATCTTCCAGTCGCGCGTCGTCGAACACCAGTTGCGGTGATTTGCCGCCGAGTTCCATGGTCACGCTCTTGATGCTGCTGGCGGCTGATGCCGCCACCCGCGCGCCACCGTCGACCGAGCCGGTAAAACTGATCTTGCGCACCAGTTCATGCGTCACCAGGGGTTGGCCGACCTCCGTACCGAAACCGGTCACGGTGTTGATGACGCCGCTGGGCAAATCGGCGTCCTCGAAAGCCTTCATCAGTTCCAGGGTCGACGCCGAGGCGAACTCGGAAGGTTTGAGCACGATGGTGTTACCCGCCGCCAGCGCCGGCGCAATTTTCCAGATGGCGATCAGTAGCGGCGAATTCCAGGCGGTTATCGCCGCCACCACGCCGTAGGGCTCGTGTCGGGTGTAGTTCAGGATTTCATCGCGGCCGGTGGGGATTACCGAGCCTTCGAGTTTATCCGCCATGCCGGCATAGTAGTAGAAGCTGTCAACCAGCCAGCTGCCCAGGCCCGGGCGGATGTCGACGCGACGCTTGCCGTTGTCGCGGGTTTCGATTTCGGCCAGCCGATCGGCGTGCCTGGCAACGGCGTCGCCGAGCCGTCGAACCATCTCTCCGCGTTCGCTCGGACTCATGCGTCCCCAGGGGCCTTCATGGTAAGCCCGGTAGGCCGCCTGCACCGCGAGGTTTACGTCTTTTTCGTCGCAGCGCGGAATCCGCGCCCAGGTTTCACCGCTATACGGATTCTCGCTGTCGAAATACTCGCCGCTGGCAGGCTGCCGCCATTTGTTGTCGGCGTAATAGGCGTAAGTTTCCATTATTCGGCCCTCAGTTTAACCAGGCGTCCCACTCGTTAACTTCGATTAGCGTCGGGCGATCGGCCTTGAATGCCTCGGCGATGGCGTCGGTCAGCGCCTGCGCGCTGTCGACCCGCAGCGCGTGGCAGCGGCAGGATTTCGCCAGCTCGATGAAATCCGGGTTGATGCCGGTTACCCCGACAAGATCGATTTCGCGCAGTTTCATGTCGTCCTGGATCTGTTTAAGGCCTTCGTTATTCCACAGGATCAGCGGCAACGGCAGTTCGAGCTCGGCCGCGGTCACCAGTTCCTGCACCGTAAACATGAAGCCGCCGTCGCCGGCAAAGGAGACCACCGGCGTATCGGGCAGCGCCAGCTTGGCGCCGATGGCACCGGGCAGGCCGCAGCCGAGCGTGCAGTAGCCGGCCGGGTAGTGCCACAGCCTGGGTTTGGCGACGTCGAAGGCAAACGCGCCGGTATAAACCAGCTGGCATATATCGCCCATCACCACGGTATCGACCGGCAGCGCCTTGCGCAGCACCTTGAGGGTTTTGCAGTGGCGCACTTCGCTGTCGCTTAGATTGGCGAGTATTTCGCTTCGAATAGCGGCAACCTCGGCCGCGGTTTCCGTCCTGGCTTCGACTTCTCCCAGCTGTCGGGCGATAGCCTCGGTGGTGGTTTTGGCGCCGCCGATAATAGCCACCGCCGCGGGATAGAGATCGTTCATTTTGCGGGGATCGAGATCGACGCGAATGATCTTGCCGTTGATTTCGAGGGTTTCGACAAAGCTGTCGACCTCCGACAGCTCGGTGCCGACCGCCAGCACCACGTCTGCGTTCTTCAGGTACTGTTGAACTTCGCCGCGTACCGTGCCGGCGCTTAGCGACAGCGGGTGGCTGTCGTCGATGATGCCCTTGCCCGCGGTGCTGCCGATAACCGCCGCGCCGAGCCTTTCGGCGAGCTCGGTGATCGCCTCACTGGCGAGCCAGGCGCCGCCGCCGACGCAGATCATCGGTTGTTTGGCGTTACGCAACAGTTCGCAGGCGCGATCCAGGTTTTTCCGCGTTGGCGCGGGTCGGTCGGGCAACTCGATGGCCTCCCAGTCGCCGCCCGCCGGCATTGCCAGTATGTCGATCGGGATGGCGATATGAACCGGTCGCGGACGCTCGCTGGCAAACACCGAAAACGCCCGCGCAATCAGGCCGGGTACTTCTTCCGGGCTCATCGCGGTGGCGGAAAACGCGGTTAGCGGCGCCGTCGTATCGGTCAGGCTCGGCACCTCGTGCAGGCAGCCCCAGCCCTTGCCGATAGTGTAGCTGGCGGCGTCGCTGGAAAGCATCAGCAACGGGATACTGTCGGCGTAAGCCTGTCCAACCGCGGTTAGCGCATTGGTTACCCCGGGCCCGGAGATCACTAGCGCCACGCCGGGTTTGCCGGAAGCGCGCGCATAACCGTCGGCCATGAACCCTGCGCCCTGTTCGTTGCGCGCCTGTACGTGTCGAATACTGCTCATGTTCAAACCGCGGCAAAAATCCAGCGTATGTACGCCGGGAATACCGAACAGGGTGTCGACACCGTATTTTTCGAGCAGCTTGATGGTTGCTTCACCTACATTCAATTCGCCGTTAGTCGTCATGTCTATCCTTTCAGTTAGTGCCGCATAATCCCCGCGCCACGATGTACCGCCGGTCATGCTGGATTTCGGGTTCGTTATTTGCGGGCGGGTAATGGTCCGCGAAAACGCGCTGCGCGGTCTTCGCTACGCCAGATTTCCCCTGAATTTCGTTCCCATAATGCAATATGCAGGCTAGCTTATAGCCGATTCTCTTCGAGGTAAATCATATTGATAGGGCGCGGTTTAATATCGCCGGGCCGGCCGTTTTACAATTTTTTCAGGCAGTCGAGGTAATCGGCTTCGTCGGGGGGCAGGTGGTTGCGTTGCGCGCTCCACAGGGCCAGGCCGAGACATTCCATCATCGCGTGCTCGGCCTGATGCTGTCCCTTTGCCGCCGTCAGCCGCTGGTAAATCGCATTGATCCCCGCCGGGCGATCGGTGCCGGCCTGTTCGCGCAGCGCGATGTGCATGCCCATGTGCAGGAAGGGATTGGTCTGCCCCTGTTCCGGGGTGAACTCCTGCTGCTTGACTTCGGCGTCGTCGGCAAGCAGGGCGTGATACTCGGGGTGAGATTCGATGACGTCGGCGATCAGGGCTTCCATCGGTTCGAGCAGTTGCTTTTGCTGCATCTTGTGCCAGACGTCGAGGTAGACCTGGCGGACTTGGTCGCGCGACTGAAACATCGTCAATCGATATTCTTCTGCTTGAACTCGCACAGGTCTTCGATGACGCAGCTGCCGCAACGTGGCTTGCGTGCGATGCAGGTGTAACGACCGTGCAGGATAAGCCAGTGATGCGCATCGAGCTTGAATTCATCGGCGACGAATTTGAGTAGTCTTTTTTCGACCTCGAGCACGTCCTTGCCGGGCGCAATGCCGGTGCGGTTGGACACTCGGAAGATGTGCGTGTCGACGGCGATGGTCGGATGCCCGAAAGCGACGTTGAGGATGACGTTGGCGGTTTTACGCCCCACGCCGGGCAGCGCTTCGAGCGCTTCGCGATCTTCGGGGACCTCGGAATGGTGTTTGTCGATCAGTATCTGGCAGGTGGCGATGACGTTTTTGGCCTTCGAGTTGAACAGGCCGATAGTCTTTATATATTCCCTGACGCCATCCTCGCCGAGCGCCAGCATTGTCTCCGGGGTGTTCGCCACCGGGTAGAGTTTCGCGGTCGCCTTGTTGACGCTGACGTCGGTCGCCTGCGCCGACAGCAGCACCGAAATCAGCAGTTCGAAGTTCGAACTGTATTCGAGCTCGGAACGCGGTTGCTTTATATGTTCGCGCAGGCGCGAAAATATCTCATGCCGCTTTTGCGGGTTCATACGCCTTCGGCTACGGGGGTGGCGGTTTCAGGCTTTTCGACTGGCCTGAGATCGATCCAGTTCTTGGTGACGATTAGCAGCGCCAGCCCGAAAAACGCGCCCGGCGGCAGCACCGCGAGCAGGAAGCCGCCGTAGTCGGGATTCAGCGTGATGGTAAGCCGCTGGGCGCCGTCGCCAAACATCAGCTCGGCGTTGGCGAACAGCGTGCCGAAGCCGATGATTTCACGCAGGCCGCCGAGTAGCGCCAGCACCACCAGGAAACCCATGCCCATCATCAGGCCGTCGAGCGCCGCCGGGCCCACCGGGTTGCGCGAGGCGAAACCCTCGGCGCGGCCGATGATGGCGCAGTTGGTGACGATGAGCGGGATGAATATGCCGAGCACCAGGTAAAGGTCGTAGAACAGTGCCTTCATCGCCAGCTCGATAATAGTCACCAGCGAGGCGATGATCAGCACGAATACCGGCAGGCGTACTTCCTTGCGCACGAATTCGCGGATCAGCGAAACAATCGTGTTCGACAACACCAGCGTGATCAGCGTGGCGATGCCAAGGCCGATGCCGTTGACCACGGTGCTGGTTACCGCCAGTAGCGGGCACAGGCCGAGCAACTGCACCAGGGCTACGTTGTTGCTCCACAGGCCGTTTCGGGTAATTTCGCTATTGTCGGTCATGCGGCTGCCTTCATTGGAAAATCATATCAGCGTTTTGTCGATAGTACAGTAGCGTATTCCTGACTGCCGCTATGATCGCGCGCGGGGTAATGGTGGCGCCGGTGAGCTGGTCGAACTCGCCGCCGTCACGTTTAACGCGCCAGCCGTCGGCGTCGGGATTGTCCAGCGACTTGCCGTCGAATGCCCTGATCCAGGGCGATTTCCTGATCTCGATGCCGTCTCCCAGCCCCGGGGTTTCGGCGTGCTTGACGACGCGTACGCCGGCCAGGCTGCCGTCGATGTTGACGCCGACCAGCAGGTAAATTTTCCCGTTGTAACCGTTGGGCGCGATGCTGTTGAATATGACCGCCACCGGTTCGCCCCGCAGGCGCGCGCGATAGGCGGTGGAGATCGTTTCCGTGCCCAGCAGCGTTGCCGCCGGTAATTCCAGGGTGTCGCTGGCGATGTCGTTGTCGAGTTTGTCGGCCGGCAGCAGCGCATAGAGATTGCGCAACAGCATCTGGCGTTCGTTTTCGACGATGGCGTCGGCGGTGGTGAACTCGGTCAGCGCCACCAGCGTGGTGCCGGCGACCGCGAACAGCCACAGGAATGCCCCGGAAATCAGGATATCGCGTCGATTGGCGGCTATCATTTCTGGCCGTAGACGCGCGGTTGCGTGTAATAGTCGATGAGCGGCACGCACATGTTGGCCAGCAGTACGGCAAAGGCGATGCCGTCGGGATAGCCGCCCCAGACCCGGATCACGTAAATCAGGCAGCCGATCATCAGTCCGTAGTAGATCCGGCCGAGGTCGGTGGTGGCCGCGCTAACCGGATCGGTGGCGATGAAAAAGGCGCCGATGACGACCGCGCCCGACAGCAGGTGAAACGAAGGTGACGCGTAAACCGCCGGATCGATCAGGTAGAAAATCAGCGCCATCGACATCACCGCGGTCAGCAGCGACAGCGGGATATGCCAGCGGATGGTTTTGCTGATCAACAGGTAAATGCCGCCGACGAACCACCATAGCGCGATCCACTCCCAGCCCCTGCCGCCATATTCGCCGAACAGCGGCGCCTGGCGAATTTCGTCAATCGGGATGCCCTGGCCGATACCGGTTTTGACCTGGTCCAGCGGCGTCGCCGAACTGAGCGCGTCCCATTGGCCGATATCGACGCTGCCAAAGCTGTAGGCGATCGATTCGGCGAGGCTCAGGGTCTGGCCGCTGACCGCGCCCGGCAGGTACCAGGTGGTCATCTCCCGCGGGAAGGAGATCAGTAACGCCACGTAACCCACCATCGCCGGGTTGAAGGGATTGAAACCCAGACCGCCGTACAGGTGCTTGCCCGCGATCATTGCGAAACCGATGCCCAGCGCCACCAGCCACCAGGGCGCGTGCATCGGCAGGCACAGCGCAAACAGCCAGGCCGCGACCACCGCGCTGAAGTCGGTTAGATGCGGCATCACCGGTTTGGCGCGCAGTTTCAGTACCGCGGCTTCGAAGGCGAGGGCAAACACGATCGCCAGCCCGATATTGACTATCGGGCCGGGCCCGAAGAACCAGGCGTAGGCGACCGTGCCGGGCAGCAGCGCGATGATGACCTGGATCATAAGGCGCTTGAGCGAATTGCCCGCAGCGACGTAAGGCGAAGATACGATTACCCTGCTCACCGGGTTTCTTCCTGTATCGCCTTCTTGCGTTCCCTGACCCGTTCCAGCGCCGCCTGTACCGGATCGGGCTCGCCATCGGCGGCGGCGCCGCTTTTTGCCTGTTTCTGTTTCAGGGCTTCACGCTTGAGTCGGCGGCGCTCCTCGTCGACCTGCTTTTTCAGCAACAGGCGCTTTTCGCGGAACTCGAAACGCGCGCGTGCGCGATCGGACTTGAACTGGGCCTTGTGCGCCGAGCGAATCTCGCTTTTGGCCGCGCGGTAATACTGCACCAGCGGAATCTGGCTCGGGCACACCGCCGAGCAGCAGCCGCACTCGATACAGTCGAACAGCTTGAATTCCTGGGTGCGATCCCAGGCCTTGGCGCGTGCATGCCAATAAAGCTGTTGCGGCAGTAACTGCGCCGGGCAAACCTCGGTGCACTTGCTGCAACGGATGCATTCGTCGTGGTAGCCGGGCGCATGCGGAATGGTTTGCTCGCGCATGACCATGATGCAGTTGCTGGCCTTGACAATAGGTAGCTGATCGCTGTGAAGCGCGAAGCCCATCATCGGCCCACCCATGACCAGGAATGCCTCATCGGCGTTTTTATAGCCGCCGGCCTGCTCGATCAGGTGGCTGACCGGCGTACCGAAGCGCACCTCCCAGTTTCCCGGCTGCGAGACATTGTCGCCGGTGCAGGTGACGACGCGCGAGATCAGCGGCTGATCCTGTTCGAGCGCGCGCGTTATCGCGACGCAGGTGCCGACGTTCTGGCACAACAGCCCGATATCGAAGGCGAGCTGGCCATGCGGTACCTCCTTGCCGGTCAAGATCTGGATTAACTGCTTTTCGCCGCCGGAAGGGTAAATCGTAGGGATAGCGATGATTTCGGTATTTGCCAGTGGCTGCTGCGCCAGTGCCGCCTGCATCGCGGCGATCGCTTCGGGTTTATTGTCCTCGATGGCGATCAGGGTGGTTCGCGGCGCCAGGATTCGCTGCAGGTAATCGCTGCCGCGAATTACTTCGGCCGCGTAATTGCGCATCAGTATGTCGTCGCAGGTGATATAGGGCTCGCACTCGACGCCGTTGATGATCAGGGTGTCGACAGTATGCGTTTTGCCGCGCGACAGTTTCGGCGAAGTCGGGAAGGCGGCGCCGCCGAGGCCAACGATGCCGGCGCGACAGATGCGCTGTATCAGCGCCTCGGAGTCGAGCTCGTTCGGGTCGACGATATCGGCGCTGGCGGCCTCGTCCTCGCCATCGACATCGATAACGATACAGCAGTCGCGTTGACCCGACGGATGCGCTACCGGGTAGTTGCCGATCGCGCTGACGGTACCGGATGTCGGCGCGTGCACGGCGGCGCAGATCAGCGACGAGTTGGCCGCGATAACGTCGCCTTTCAGCACCCGGTTGCCGACCTCGACCAGCGGTTTGTTGTATTCGCCTATGTGCTGCCTGAGCGGCAGGACCAGTTGCTCTGGCAGACTTGCGCTGCGCAGACCCTGGCCCAGCGACTCGGCCTTGTGGCCGTCGAGATGCAGCCCGCCATGGAATTTGTATAACCTAGCCATCTCGTGCCGGCAGTAACTGGTCGAGCGGATTCGCCCATTTCCAGTCATCGATGGTTTGCCGCTCGGGCACCATGTCGATGCAGTCCACCGGGCAGGGCGGCAGGCACAGCTTGCAGCCGGTGCATTCGTCGGCGATGACCGTGTGCATGTGCTTGGCGGCGCCGAGAATGGCGTCTACCGGGCAGGCCTGGATGCACAGCGTACAGCCGATGCAGGTTTGCTCGTCGATTACCGCGACCAGCGGCACATCGAGGTGTTCGCCGTGCTCCGCGTTCAGTTCGAGCACTTCGGTATCGAGCAGGTCGGCGAGCGCGACTATGGTTGCATCACCGCCTGGCGGGCATTGATTGATCGGCGCCTCGCCGTTGGCGATTGCCTCGGCATAGGGCCGGCAGCCGGCATAGGTGCACTGGCCGCACTGGGTTTGCGGCAGCAAGGCGTCGATCTGATCCACCACCGGGTTACCGTCGACCTTGAATCGAATCGAGGCGTAGCCGAGGACCAGGCCGAACAGTCCGGCCATCAGGCTGATGGTGACGATTGCGAGAATCATGATTTAGCCTGCATACTGCATGAAGGCTCAGGCTTTGACCAGTCCGCCGAGACCCATGAACGCCAGCGACATCAGCCCGGCCGTGATCAGGCCGATCGCCGAACCCTGGAAAGGAGCCGGCACGTCGGCGACGTTGATGCGCTCGCGCATGGCCGCGAACAGTATCAGCACCAGCGAAAA
>CALJQI010000232.1 GCA_937980285.1 uncultured Gammaproteobacteria bacterium
AGATCTTCCTTCGGCACCGGAATGCGCGATACGTAGTTGATGACCGCCGCCATGTCCTTATCGCTGAAACTTTTGATCTGCTCCACCATGTCTGGATTGGCGTTACGCCGCTTGCCGTCGCGCACCCACTCGAACTGGCGCAGCATATAGGCGTAGTGCTGGCCCTGGATGCGTGGATAGAACTTCTCCGCGCTGCCGTAACCATCCTTGCCGTGGCATTCGACACAGTTGTCTTCGTAGAGTTTTTTACCGAGATCGAATTCCGGCGTGCCTTCGGCCCATTCGCCCTTGCCGTTTTCCGGATTCATCGGCAACTTTTCGGTATAGGCGACGACATCCGCCAACGACTGTGCGCCACCGATCGCGCGCGGCAGCGCGAACGGATACATGGTCGGGTTGTCGCGGTTACCCTCGCGAATATCGGCCAGCTGTTTGACCAGTACCGAGCGGTGCTGTCCGGCGAGCTGCGGGAAGGTGCCGTCGGTCTTTCCCCAGCCCTCGGGCAGGTGGCAGCCGGAGCAGACTTCGTAGACGTCGAGTCCGTTTTCCATATCGGGTTCCAGGTCGAGCGCTTCGTCACGCTCGCCGCCGCCTTCCAGCCAGGCCGCCGCGGAGCCGGAAAACGCCAGCGCCAGCAGTAATGTCAAGATTCTGAATGTCATGAGAACTCTCCTGAGTTTGTTGATCAATCGGCCACCAGGGGCCATTCGGTTATAAATAATCGGAGCATGGCTAATGCCTCGTCGCGGCGTCGTCGGCCAGCGACAGCCAGGCCAGCAGGTCATCGATCTGCTTTTCGCCAAAAGCCTGAAAAATTTCCGCGTCACGCGCATCGTCATGACGGCGCTCGGCGCTTGCGAACAACGCGATCTGGCGCTTCAGGTAGACGCTGTGCTGGCCCGCCAGCTGCGGCGCGTCGCCGTCCGCCTTGCCGTAGGCGTCAGCGCCGTGACAGGCCGCGCACTCGAGCGCGTAAAGCTCGGCGCCAGCCCCCGGATTACCCGGGTAGCGCGCGATATTGACCACCTGCTTGCTTTGCTGCAGGCGATCGAGCGCATTGAAGCTTTCTTCCTCGATTTCGGGCAGTTCGGTCGGCAAATCGATCGACGCCAGGTAATGCACGATGATGTCGATATCCTCGCCCGGCAATTCGCGATCCGTGGCATAGGGCAGCATCGGCAGGTTGAGCCGCTCGCGGCTCTTGAAATGCTCGATCTGGCGCTTCAGGTACTGTGGATTCATGCCGGCCAGCCTCGGGTATTCTCCATCGAGCGAGCCTTCGCCGAATTCGCCATGACAGCCGGCACAGGTATCGTTGATTTCCTCGGCGTACTCGCGATCGTCGCGCGACAGCTCGACGCGCGCGGCGGCGGCGAGATTTTCCCGCGGCAGGCGATGGGTAACGCCCTGATGGCAGTCGATACAGCTGCGGCCGTCCTGGCTGGCATCATGATGCGCGCGCGCGGCAAACCGGCCCTGGGATTCAAGTTCCATGGTGGCGAAGTCGTGGCAGTTGCGGCATTCACGCGAATCGCTCTCACGCATCGACCGCCACACACGCTCGGCCAGATGCAAGCGCCGCGCCTCGAACTTTTCCCGGGTATCGACACTGCCCAGCGCCCAGGCGTATAGCTCGCGGCTGGCCTGCACCTTGCGCGTGACCTTGTGCATCCAGTCGCGCGGCACATGGCAATCGGCGCATTCCGCACGCACGCCCGAGCCGTTGCTGTAGTGCGCCGTCTGCCGGTATTCCTGATAAACCGTCGATTCCATTTCGTGGCAGGAAATACAGAATTCGAGCTGACTGGTCGCTTCCATGGCGGTGTTGAAACCGCCCCAGAAGATGATGCCTACGCCTGCGAAAAACAGTGCCGCGATCAGCCCGGCGCGCTTGCCGCGCGCGGAGAAATGCTGTCGAACCAGATTCACTGCGGACTAACCTGACACAAGCTTGCGGCATCTGCGCAATCCACTCGCCCTACAGCGTGGCGATGTAATCGGCCAGCGCTTTCATTTCGTCGTCGTTGACCAGGTGCATGACGCCTTTCATCGCCGCGCTCATGCCGTTGGCGCGCGCACCGCTCTTGATGTCCATCATCTGTTGCAACGAGTAAGCGGGATTCTGGCCGGCGATCTTCGGATAGGCATCCATGATCGGGGTCTTGCCGTCCTGACCGTGACAGGTGAAGCAGGTCTTGGTCTTGTACAGCTCGGCGCCGTCGGCGGCGACTGCGGGAGCGCCGAAAGTTGCGCCAGCCATCAGCGCCAGGGAAATCATCAAAGGTTTTACGGGTTTCATATCGAGTCCTCTCGAATAGCAGATCGGCCAAATGGCCATGTTTCCGGTTGAGCGGGAGGCGACGCCGAAACATCGCCTCCCGCCATGGTTACTACGGGTACTACTTGACCTTGGTGGCGCCATTTTCCTCGAGGAAGGTTTTCGCGCGCAGACCGAGATCGGCGGTCTTGACCTGGTACTGCCACCACTGGTTGGCCCACAGCATGGCGTTGCTCCAGTCCTTCTTGCCGGCGGCATCCTCGGACTTCTTCTTCGCTTCCTCGGCGAATCCGAGCTGGTCGGTGGCGTCTTCAACCAGCGCGACTACGGTCGCGAAATCCTTGTAGTTGTGACTGGTGATAAAAGTAACCACCTGGTCGATAACGCCCTGGGTGGCGATATTGGTTTCGACCTGCTTGCGGTAGTCCGCCTCGGTGTAGGTGGTGCCCTCTTTCAGAGTAGCCGTTGTGGCCTGGTAGCCTTTCGGCTTGACCAGCAGGTACCCCTGCATTTCCAGGTGCAGCGCGGAGCAAAACTCGGTGCAGTAGTAAGGGAATACGCCGGTCCTGTCGGCGACGAAGGTGGTCGAGGCGGTTTTGCCCGGCTCGATCGACAGCTGTACGTTGTTGCCGTACATGGCGAAGCCGTGCACCTCGTCCTCGGCGCGCTCGAGGTTGGTCAGGTGAATAGAGACCGTATCGCCCTCTTCCACCTCGATGATTTCAGGCGTGATATGCGAACGAATGGTGGTGCCGTAAACATGCACCGTACACTTGCCGTCGGCGTCGCAGCTGCGCTCGGTCTTTTCGCGGCCGGCGCGGGTCTTCCACGGCGAGCGTTCGTCCTTGCGGCTGTTCCAGCCCGACTTGTAGCGCACGCCCGGCTTGAGCTTGTCGGCGGCGATCGCGACCGCGTAGTGCGGTTCGCCCAACGGGATCGGCATGTCGTACAGCAGCTCCATCTTTTCGCCGCTGATGTCGATCA
>CALJQI010000233.1 GCA_937980285.1 uncultured Gammaproteobacteria bacterium
GGGCTGGCCAGCGCCGAGGGCATCGACGAAATCATGAAACTGGGCATGGCACATCCGATGGGACCGCTAATGCTGGCCGACCTGATCGGGCTCGATACCTGCTACGCGGTAATCAAGGTCCTGCACGAGGGTTTCGGCGACTCCAAGTACCGCCCCTGCCCGATCTGGCAGCAAATGGTCGACGCCGGCTACCTCGGCCGCAAAACAGGGCGAGGTTTCTATAACTACGACGACTAGAGCTTCCCGCTCTAGCAGGCAGGAAGAACATGAGGACAGTATGAATGGCGCTTACCTGGGCACAACATCCCCGCGCAAGCGGGGATCTGGCAACGACTGGAAGCCAGGTGCCTGTAAGATTCCCGCTTGCGCGGGAATGACTCCATAAGTTGTAAGCTCCATTGGGGACAGTTTACTTATATCGATATCCTGCCCGAAACAAGTAAACTGTCCCCGTCATACCGCTACGAATCTAGTGGAAATAGCATTTAGCCAATCAATGAAAGCCATTAATTTATCCAATGACATGGAGGGCCCTGGAAATTAGATGCAAATATATTTTACAGATCAATCATTTAGAGTTGTAATACAGGCTTCCGAAAAGTGGCGCCCGGCTCGCGTCTGAATAAATAACCGATAGACACGACGTTTACGTAAACGTAAACTTGCCGATCAAATTGTCGACAATCTCGGGCAAACTGACCCGAGACATGTCGATCAAACCAAATTAGTATAAGAATTGTTAACAATCGAATGAACCAGGAACAGGACACAACGCTCGACACCTTTCCCAAGCTGCTGGCTAGCCACGTGAAGCTGCGCCCTACCCGGGATGCAATCCGTGAAAAAGACCTCGGCATCTGGCAATCCTGGACCTGGGCCGAGACCGCGGCCGAGATCAGGGCGCTCGCCTGCGGACTGGCAACGCTGGGGCTTAAGCGCGGCGACAAGCTCGCCATCGTCGGTGACAATCGCCCGCGCCTCTACTGGGGCATGACCGCGGCGCAGGCGTTGGGCGCAATCCCGGTACCGCTTTACCAGGATGCGGTTGCCGATGAAATGGCTTACGTGCTGGATAACGCCGACGTCAAGATCGCGCTGGTCGAAGATCAGGAGCAGATCGACAAGATACTCGAAATCCGCGATCGCTGCCCGCAACTCGAACACCTAATCTTCGACGATACTCGCGGACTACGCCACTACCAGGAAGATTTCCTGCACGATTACGAAAAAGTGCAGCAGGTCGGCGTCGAACACGATCACGATCACCCCGAATTTTACGAGCAGGAAGTCGCCGCCGGCAGCGGCGCCGAAATCTCCATCATGCTCTATACCTCGGGCACCACCGGCAATCCCAAGGGTGTAGTGCTATCCAACGACAATGTCATCATTACCGCGCGCAACGGCATCGTCCGCGAAGGCCTGACCGCCGACGAGGAAGTGCTCGCCTATCTGCCAATGGCCTGGGTGGGCGATAACCTGTTCTCCTACGCGCAATCCTATGTTGCGGGCTTCTGCGTCAGCTGCCCGGAGGACGCCTCCACGGTGGCACACGATTTACGTGAAATCGGCCCAACCTATTACTTCGCGCCGCCCAGGGTCTACGAAAACATGCTCACGCAAGTGATGATTCGCATGGAAGACGCCGCCGAGATCAAGCGCAAGCTGTTCCACTATTTCATGGAGCACGCGCGCAAGGTTGGCGTCAGAATCCTGAATCGCGAATCGGTGTCGCTAAAGGATTCGCTGTTGTACAAGCTCGGCAATATGCTCGTCTACGGCCCGCTCAAGGATGTACTCGGATTGCGCCGCACGCGCCTGGCCTATACCGCAGGCGAGGCTATTGGCCCCGAGATTTTCGACTTCTACCGTTCCCTCGGCATCAATATCAAGCAACTCTACGGCCAGACCGAATGCATGGTATTCATCTGCGTGCAGCCGGATGGCGAGGTCTTCGCCGATACCGTCGGCACGCCGGCAATCGATGTCGAAATCAAGATCGACGACAATGGCGAAATCATGTACCGCAGCCCGGGCGTATTCCTGTCCTACTACAAGAATCCGGAATCCACCGCCAGCACCAAGACCGAGGACGGCTGGGTGCATACCGGCGACGCCGGCTTCTTCGACGAACACAACGGTCATCTGAAAATCATCGACCGCGCCAAGGACGTCGGCAAGCTCAACGACGGCACCCTGTTTGCGCCGAAATACATCGAAAACAAGCTCAAGTTCTTTTCTTTCGTCAAGGAAGCCGTGCTGTTCGGCGATGGCCGCGATCACAGCACCGCGTTTATCAATATCGATCTCGACGCGGTCGGCAACTGGGCCGAGCGCCGCGGCCTCGCCTATTCCGGTTATATCGATCTGGCCAACCTCGACGAGGTCTACCAGTTGATCAAGGAATGCGTCGACAAGGTAAACCAGGACCTGTCGCAAGACAGCCGCCTGGCTAATTCGCAAATCCATCGCTTCCTCATCCTGCATAAGGAACTCGACGCCGACGACGGCGAACTGACGCGCACGCGCAAGGTACGTCGCAACTTCGTCGGCGAGCGTTACGACACACTCGTCGATGCGCTTTATTCTGACAAGACCGCGTGCCACATCGAAACCGAGGTTGTCTTCGAGGATGGCCGCAGCGGTAGCCTGTCGGCCGATGTGCGCATCTGCGATGCGCAGGTGTTCGCGGATAGTTCCGCCGATCAGGAAGCCGCGGCATGAACCAGCAAAGCGCCACAGAAACGATCCTGGCGGTGGAAAACATCAGCCTCTCCTTCGGCGTAATGAAGGTGCTCGACAGTATCAGCTTCGATATCAAGCGCGGAGAAATCCGCTCCATCATCGGCCCCAACGGCGCCGGCAAGAGCTCGATGTTGAACGTCATCAACGGCTTTTATCACCCGCAGGAAGGTTCGATCACCTACAAGGGCGAAACCCGCAAACAGATGGCGCCGCACGTGGCGGCGAGCCACGGTATTGCGCGCACCTTTCAGAACATCGCGCTGTTCAAGGGCATGAGCACGCTGGATAACATCATGACCGGGCGCAACCTGAAGATGAAAACCAACCTGTTCTGGCAGGCGCTGCACATCGGCCCGGCGCGTCTCGAAGAACTTGAAAATCGCGAGGCGGCGGAAAAAATCATCGACTTTCTCGATATCCAGGCGATTCGCAAGAAACCGGTCGGCAAACTGCCCTACGGCCTGCAAAAACGTGTCGAGCTGGGCCGTGCGCTGGCGGCCGAACCCGATCTGCTGCTGCTCGACGAGCCGATGGCGGGCATGAATTCCGAGGAAAAGGAGGACATGTCGCGCTTCATCATCGACGTCAATACCGAGTTCGGCACCACGATTGCGTTGATCGAACACGATATGGGCGTGGTCATGGACCTGTCGGACCGCGTTCTGGTGCTCGACTATGGCAAGCAGCTGGCCGATGGTCTGCCTGACGAGGTACGCAGCAACCAGGACGTTATCGACGCCTACCTGGGGGTCCCCCATGAAGAGGCTTAACCTCGTCATCCCGGCGCTGTCACCCCGGACTCCGATCCGGGGCGGGATCCATTCATGCTCTGGTACGAAACCGTGGCGGAAAGTCCGGAGGACTTTGCGGGTAACCTTTCAAAGCCCTGGAATGGGCCCCGGCTCCGAGGCCGGGGCGACCTGCTTTTCGGTCGCCTTTCGACACGAGGTCATTAACTAATGCTGTTTTTCATCGAAGTCGCGCTCAGTGGTCTGATGGCCGGTGTCATGTACTCGCTGGTCGCGCTCGGGTTCGTACTGATTTTCAAAGCCTCCGGCATTTTCAATTTTGCACAGGGCGTGATGGCGCTGTTCGCCGCGCTGACGCTGGTGGGCCTGATGGAAAAATTTGGCTTCCCCATCTGGCTGGCGATCATCGGCACCATTTCCGTGATGATCGCGCTGGCCTGGCTGATCGAACGCGTGATGCTGCGCCACCTGGTCAACCAGGAACCGATTATCCTGTTCATGGCGACCATTGGCCTCGCCTACGTGCTCGAGGGCATGGGCGATATCATGTGGGGCTCGGACGTCAAGGTGCTCGATCTCGGCATCCCGCAGGGCGCTTCCGACTGGAT
>CALJQI010000234.1 GCA_937980285.1 uncultured Gammaproteobacteria bacterium
GCCGGGAAAACCGCTTGCCTATGGGCAGATCAATGGCACCGCTTTCATGGGATTGCCGGGTAATCCGGTTTCCGTTTTCGCGACCTTTTGCCTGTTTGTCTGCCCGGTGATCCAGATCATGCAGGGGCGCGGCTGGCAAAAACCGGTTTCGATGCCGCTAAGCGCCGATTTCGACTGGCCGCGGCCCGATAGCCGGCGTGAATTTCTGCGCGCGCGACTGGCGCAAGGCGTCGATGGCGCGACCGTGGTGCAGATTTACCCGAACCAGGACTCGGGCGTATTGACGTCGACCGTTTGGGCCGATGGATTTGTCGAAATTGCCGAGCATCAAACGGTATCCGCGGGCGATGTCGTAAACTATCTGCCGTTTGCACAGTTTCTGGGTTGAGGGCTTCAATGATCATCAGGGTCCAGCACGAAGACTTCGACAGCGCCGCGCTGCAGCGCGAATTGACCGCCGGGCGCAGCGACGTCGGTGCGATCGCCAGTTTCATCGGACTGGTGCGCGATGTCGAAGGCGAATCCCTGCAGAAAATGACGCTGGAACACTACCCGGGAATGACCGAAAAAGCGCTGAAGGGCATTGCCGATCGCGCCGCCGAACGCTGGCAGGTGCTCGATCTGGCCATCATCCATCGTATCGGCGCGCTCGAGCCTGCCGACCAGATCGTGCTGGTCATGGTCCTGAGCGCCCATCGTGGCGACGCCTTTGCCGCCTGTGAGTTCATCATGGACTACCTTAAAACCGAGGCGCCATTCTGGAAGAAGGAGACCAGCGGCAAGGCTTCGAAGTGGGTTGAAGCCCGCAAAAGCGACCTTTTTGCGCAAAAAAAATGGGATAAGTGAGACAATTCGTCAAAATTTTGACTATCTGGTAATATAGTTCTCCGTTTCTGAATAATTGAACTATAAGCTGCGAGCATGATTCGTGAACTACATCGTCACAGCTAAAGCCATGCAATTCCCGATCAGCCTCGCTCGAGCGCCGACTCGCCCGGTTAATCCGGTCGCCGACAATAGCGCTGAACTTCGCGACGAGGGGCGGCGGCAAGCCTCGAATTATGTCTACCGCGGCGAGGTTCTCGAATCGTCCAGCGACAGGTCATATAAACCCGAGTACAACCTGCAAATCAGCCCGGAAAACCGGCGCGCGATCAATTCTTATCGACAGACAGCCAACGCGGCGCCGGTCGTCGGCAGAATCCTCGACGGATACATATAACGCCTGACTCTATGCCGTCATTCCGGCGAAAGCCGGAGCCTCGGACCGCCGGGCCCTATGCTTCCCGACGATACCAAAAGACGCTGTGTTACAAGATCCCCGCTTGCGCGGGGATGACATAGTTTGGAGTCATTCCCGCGCAAGCGGGAATCTTTAAACCTTTCCCGTGGTTTGCTTCGATGTTTAAATCCCGGACCCTGGCGCCAGTCTAAAATCCTGAAGCGTCGTAGCATCGCTTGCACGGGGATGACATACAGATTTACGCGATTACTGCTTACTCGCGTATGCCGAATTGATACAATGCCCGCCTGTGTTTGAAACCTGCCGCAAATGGACGTATCTCACTTAATCGACTCCCTCAACGAGCGCCAGCGCGAAGCCGTCAGCGCCGAACCCGGGCACCTGCTGGTGCTCGCCGGCGCCGGCAGCGGCAAGACGCGGGTGCTGACGCACCGCATCGCCTGGGCCTGTGAGGTCAACGGCCTGTCGCCATTAAGCGTGCTTGCCGTGACCTTCACCAACAAGGCCGCCGCGGAGATGCGCGCGCGCGTCGAATCGTTGCTCGGAATTTCAGCCGCCGCGATGTGGGTCGGCACTTTTCACGGGCTCGCGCATCGCATGCTGCGCCTGCACTACGAGGCCGCCAAACTGCCGCAGGGCTTCCAGATTCTCGACAGCGACGACCAGTTGCGCGTGGTCAAGCGCGTGGTGCGACAGCTCGACCTGGACGAGGCCAGCTTCGCGCCGAAACAGGCGCAGTGGTTCATCAATCACAACAAGGACGAAGGCCTGCGCCCGGCGCATATCGACCCTGGCCAGGATCATTTCCAGCAGAAAATGCTGGAAATCTACCGCCTGTACCAGGAGCAGTGCGATCGCGCCGGCGTGGTCGATTTTGCCGAGCTGTTGTTGCGCGTACTCGAACTGATTCGCGATAACGACGATATCCGCGAGCATTACCAGCGCCGCTTCCAGCATATCCTGGTCGACGAGTTTCAGGATACCAACGCCATCCAGTACGCCTGGCTGCGCTTGATGGCTGGTAGCGATACCCCGGTTTTCGTGGTCGGCGACGACGATCAGTCGATCTACGGCTGGCGTGGCGCGCGCATCGAAAACATCCATCACTTCGAGAGGGACTTCAGCGATACCCGCGTGATTCGGCTGGAGCAGAACTACCGCTCCACCGGCACCATCCTGAAAGCCGCCAACGCGCTGATCGTCGAAAACAAATCGCGCCTGGGCAAGGAGTTGTGGACCGAGGGCGAAGACGGCGAACCGATCATGTATTACCAGGCCTACAACGAAAAGGACGAGGCCCGTTTCGTCATCGACCGTATCGAGAACTGGGTCGAGCAGGGGCGCAGCCGCAACGAAGTCGCGGTGCTGTATCGCTCCAATGCGCAATCGCGACAGTTCGAGGAAACCCTGATGACGCGCGGCATGCCCTATCGTGTTTACGGCGGCTTTCGATTTTTCGAGCGCGCTGAAATCAAGGATGTGCTCGCCTATCTGCGCATGATTTCCAGCCCCACCGCGGATACCGCTTTCGAGCGCACGGTCAATCACCCGCCGCGCGGTATCGGGCAAAAGACGATCGATGAAATTCGTCACCACGCCCGCGAACGCTCGGCGACCCTGTGGACCGCGTCGCTCGAACTGGTCGCCTCCGACCACTTGAGCGCGCGTGCGCGTAGCGCGCTGCAGTCCTATATCGACCTGGTGAAGCGCATGACCGCCGAGCTTGCGGACCTGCCGCTCGGCGAACAGATCAAATCCTGTATAGACATGAGCACGCTGGACGCGCATTTCAAAAAAGATCGCAGCGAAAAAGGCCAGTCCAGAATCGAAAACCTGCAGGAACTGGTCGGCGCCGGCAAAGGCTTCGAATACGATGGCGTCATCGAGGAAAACATGTCCACGCTCGACGCCTTCCTCGCGCATGCCGCGCTGGAAGCGGGCGAGGCCCAGGCCGACGCCTGGGAAGACTGCGTGCAGTTGATGACCATGCATTCGGTCAAGGGGCTGGAGTTTCCGCTGGTGTTCCTGGTCGGCATGGAAGAGGGACTGTTCCCGCATCAGCGTTCCAGCGAGGAGCCGGGCCGCATGGAGGAAGAGCGCCGCCTGTGCTATGTCGGTATCACCCGCGCCCGCGAGCAGCTGGTGCTAACCAGCGCCGAGGTTCGGCGCCTGTACGGCGGCGAGAGTTACAACATGCTGTCGCGTTTCGTGCGCGAAATTCCGGATGACCTGATTCAGGAAGTGCGCCCGAAAGCGAGCTTCACCCGCGTGGGCGTGCAGGCGGCGCCGAGCGTGCATCGCGAACGAGCCGAGGCCGACACCGGGCTGTTCGTCGGTCAACGCGTCAATCATGCGCGTTTCGGCGACGGTATCGTACTAAATCTCGAAGGCCAGGGGCCGCAGTCGCGGGTGCAGGTCAACTTCGAATCCGAGGGCAGCAAGTGGCTGATCGCGAGCATGGCCAACCTGCAGCCCGCCTGATATCCAAAAGCGGCGCGGCACCCGGTGTTGGTGTAATATCGCCGCAGCAAACATAACCAGGAGTAAACATGAGCAAACAAAAAGTCGCCTTTATCGGACTCGGGGTCATGGGCTATCCGATGGCTGGCCATCTCGCCAACGCCGGTTTCCAGACCCGGGTATATAACCGTACTTCGGCCAAGGCTGAAAAATGGTGCCAGGAATACGAGGGCGATTTTGCGCTGACGCCGCGCGAGGCTGCCGAGGGTGCCGATTTCGTTTTCATGTGCGTCGGCAATGACGATGACCTGCGCTCGGTCGTCTACGGCGACGATGGCGCGCTCGCCGGATGCAAGGATGGCTCGATACTGATTGACCATACCACTGCGTCGGCCAACGTCGCGCGTGAGATTGCCGACAAGTCGCATGTTCCGTTCCTCGACGCACCGGTATCGGGCGGCCAGGCCGGCGCCGAGAACGGTGTGCTAACCGTCATGATCGGCGGCCAGCAGTCGGCCTTCGAGGCGGTGCGACCGGTGATCATGAGTTATGCACGCGCGGCCGAGTTGCTCGGTGACGTCGGCGCCGGTCAGCTGACCAAGATGGTCAACCAGATCTGCATCGCCGGACTGGTGCAGGGTTTGTCGGAAGGACTGGATTTTGCGCAGCGCGCGGGCCTCGACGGTCATAAGGTTGTCGATGTGATTTCCAAGGGTGCGGCCGGATCCTGGCAGATGGAAAATCGCGGCAATACCATGCTCAATGACGAATTCGAATTCGGCTTCGCGGTCGACTGGATGCGTAAGGACCTGTCGATCTGTATCGAGGAAGCCGGCCGTAACGGCGCCGAACTGCCGATTACCCGCATCGTCAACGACTTTTACGGTGAAGTGCAGGAAATGGGCGGCGGCCGCTGGGATACGTCGAGCCTGATACGGCGATTGACACGAAAATAGAAAAATTCTTGAAATTTTTTTGAAAACCCGCTCAGGAGGCAATAAATAGTCTTTTATATATAAAACAACAAGTTATGCTGGTTAAATAACAAATAAGATCAAATAATGCGCCCACATGCACTGTTTTATCTACCGTTTATCAAAAAAATACTGGTATTTTTTAAAACTTGACCTATATATATAACAGTGTTAAGGGTTAAGAACACCTAACCCTTCTCACGATGTCCTCCTTTGGTTATATTGTCGATTACGACTTAGGCCGGCCGCAACGCCGGCCTTTTTTTTTGTTTCCTGGCCTGCTGCGCGCCCCGATAGCTGCGTTGGATTCATGCGCGATACGCTCGCGTACCAGTTTGTACTGCTCGCGCAATCGCGCATAAATCCGCCTTGCTCTCGGGACGCTCGCGACGGCCAGGAAACAAAAAAAGTTCATTGGATTAGCTGCAACGCCCGGGCCCGGCAGTGGTCGGGATTTGAGCTGCTGCGCGCCCCGATAGCTGCGTTGGATTCATGCGCGATACGCTTGGGTGCGGGGATGTACCGGCCGGCGCCCCGGACATACCGGATTCGCCGGGAGCGCAAAGCGGCTTGCGACGACCCGGGGAAGTTGATTGCTGACCGTGCGATGGAAAGGGCTCAAGCGTGGTGATTGTGTATTTTTGTCATCCCGCGGCTTGACCGCGGGATCCATTTTGACAAGACTGACCGTCTTGAGCCGCCGATAGCGGTAATCCCGGAGGAAGTATGCGCGCCTGGAAATGCATGACCTGGGGCGGACCTGGTCAACTGGAGCTCGGCAACATGCCGGACCCCGAAGCCGGTGACGGCCAGGTTGAAATCACGGTCAAGGCCTGCGGAGTCAATTTTGCCGACCTGTTGCTGATATCGGGCCGTTACCAGGTGCGCCCCGACCTTCCCTTTGTTCCCGGTATGGAAGTCGCGGGCAGGGTCACCCGGGTCGGACCGGGGGCGGGATCTTTCGGGGTCGGCGACAAGGTTGCCGCCTACGTCAAGTATGGCGGCTATGCAGACAAGGTCGTCGCCCCGGTTACGCAGGTCGTTCCGATACCAGAGTCGATTCCGGCCTCCGAGGCGGCCGCCTTCCCGGTGTCTTACGGCTCGGCCGAGCTCGCGCTCGAAAGGGCGGAATTATCGGCCGGCGAAGTCGTCGTCATCGGTGGCGCCGCCGGTGCGGTCGGCAGCGCCTGCGTCGAGCTGGCCAAACAGCGCGATGCGATCGTCGTAGCCTGCGTCGGTGACGAAGCCAAGGAGAAAGTAGCGCTTGCCTGCGGCGCCGATCACATTGTTTCATCGCGCTCGCGCCATCTGCACGAAGATATCCAGCACGCCGTCGCGGACGGAGTCGATGTCATAATCGATCCGGTCGGCGGTGGCTTTTTCGAAGAGTCGCTGCGCGTGTTGCGTTACGGCGGCCGGGTCGTCGTGCTTGGCTTCGCTTCCGGAAAAATTCCGTCGCTGCGGCTCAACCAGCTACTGGTCAAACATCAGAGCGTGCTAGGCTCGTCTTTCGGCCTTACCTGCGCCAAAAATCCCGACCTTGTGGCGGCAAAGTGGCCGCGCCTCGCCGAGTTGCTGGAAACAGGGCAGATACGTCCCAGGATCAGCCATACCCGGCCATTCACTGAACTGCCGTCAGCCCTGCAAATGCTGAAAGAGCGCAAGGTCGCCGGGCGCATAGTCCTCAGCTGAGCGCAGTTTCAGCGAACAGGCTCTCGAATCACCTGATCGGCAGATATAATGCTGTCACCATCTGGTTACTATCCACCTGGTCGGCGGGACTGTCATGGTAGATTTCCAGCGCCGGACGGGACTTGTCCTGCTTTATCCGGTACATGCGGCAATGACAGGAAAGCGCGTACCAGCCCAGCGGAATGAAACCGTGGTCACCCTGCAGCGTCATGCGAAAGTATGATCCAGCCTTGAATTCGCGCCGGGTATAGTTCGAAGACGGCGTGCTGTCGACTACCGGAATCGCAATTTCAGTGTGGTAATTGCTGGCCTGCGGGTCGAACTGATGGTAAATCGTCAGCGCCAGGCCTGTTTTGCCGGCCGCCGCAGCGGTCAGGGATTCGATGGCCGGCTGGCGGGCAGCCTCTAGCTGCCGCAGGTTGCCGTTGCAGGGGATTGACCAGTAGCTGAAGTCCTCGAGCTCCTGCCTGCCGACGAAGGCGATCGTCGGATGCGACGCCGCGTTGTTCAGGTAGCCGTTGAGCAGGGCCAGTCCAAGGTCGTAATCGCGAGCAATCGCGGGCTCCATGCGGCTGGTCATGAAGCGAAACAGGAACGGCATGCTGCCCGCCATTTCCCAGTTCACAAGCGTATGGTCGCCGCGGCTTTCGAGTTCCCAGCTAACCTGGCTGGTGGATTTGAACGGCCGCGTGAATTCGATTTGCTGCACGACCCTGCTGTGCGGTTTGAAGCTGAGGTGAGTAAGCTTGCCGGCGCCGACGACCTTTCCGTCCCAGCTGTAGTGGCCGCCCTCCTGCTGAAAGTCGTCGCTGTAGACGAGGGCCGCATCCGGCTCGTGCATCATCCACGGGCTCCATTCGGGCCATGACCTGAGATCGACGATCGCAGCGAAAACCGCTTCCGCCGGGGCTTCGATCTCGAGGCTGCGTTTTACGCGAAAACTACCATCCAGCGTGGCCAGGTAAATGACCGCCGCCAGCGGAATAGCGATGACGATGGCCAGCATCAACCACATGAATCGAGCTCGCTCTGTTCGACCTGTTGAAGGCTGCGCGAATGAATCAGCCACAGGAACAGCGCCGCAGATATGCCGCCGGAACTGAACACCATGCACATGACGATAATCTGGTAACGCGCGGCAATCAGCGGCGAAGTGCCGGCGAGAATCTGCCCCGTCATCATGCCGGGCAGAGACACCAGCCCCACTGCCAGCAGCGAATTGATCAACGGGATCATCGCCGCCTGAAACGCGGCGTTTCTTGCGCGTGCGTAATCTTCGTGGTGTCCGAGTTCGCTGTACAGGCGCTCGCCCGCAAGGCTTACGCTGTTCATCGCATTCGAAAAAATCATGCCCGCGAGCGGGATGATGACGGCAGGCTGATACCAGGGGTCGGCGTGCAAAACGCCCTGGCTAATCAGCACCAGGTTGAAGATACCGCCGGCCGCGATCGCGATCAGGCTGTAACTCAGCAGGGTAGAGCGCTTGACCGGCAATGCGCCTAGCGCGATCCAGCTGGCGGCGATTAGCATGAAACATAAAACCGCGAGAATGATCCACTGGCTATCCGCGTTGAAAATGAAGTTCAGCGCATACCCGATGAGCAGCAGCTGGATCAGCATGCGCAGTATGGCGACGATCGCCTGCCTGATATTGTCGGACCAGAAAAAAATGATCACCAGGGTTACCAGCACCGGGATGAAGGCAACCGCGATATCAACCAGCGTTATCGCGTACATCTAGCGGTAGTCTTCCCAGTACTGGTCCTTATCCTCGTGCGGGATTTCGGCATTATCGCCGTCGGGCGGATGATCCTCCGGGTGTTCGACTTGCATATTGTCGCGCGCGGTGTCTTCCAGGTAACAGTAAATGGTGTTGCGCAGCGACGTCAGGAAAGAGTTATCCATCTCGAAATTGAGTTCGCCGAGTAGCTCGATGACGATTTCGAAGGACAGCTGATCCAGTGAATAAATGATATGAACGCTGTATTCGCTATGCGGGGCCGCAAGCAGGATGCCGTCGAGATTAGTCAGCGCCGCGCAGGCGGCTTGAGCCTGCAGGGCGGGATCATCACTCTGCTTGAGATAGATGTGGCGACAGCGATATCGGTCGGCGTCTTCCATGGAGAAAGCCTACGCCCACGCCCTCACATTTTCAAATGTTTCTGGCTGCTGCGCGGCCCGATAGCGGCGTTGGATTTAAGCGCGAGACGCTCACGTACCTGATGTACTGTTCGCGCCATCGCGCATAAATCCGCCTTGCTCTCGGGCCGCTCGCGACGCCAGAAACTCCTGGTCGCTGATGTTATCCGTGTTAAATGCTGAGTGTTTTCGTGAGGTTGTTTATGACTCCCCGCGATTTGTGGCTTCAGATGAGCTGAATTAAGGGGTGCGATTTCTGAAATAGCAGCGTTGGATTTAAGCGCGAGACGCTCGCGTACCTGAAGCTGGTTGCGCCGGGAGCGCTGGCCGGCCTTTGGCGTGCCGGGTGCGTGCCAGGGTGGTCTAGCGCGGTTGGGACAGATGGCCGATGCTGGTGCGCGGCAGATCGTTGTGGTCGAACTCACAGCGGATTTGGTCGAAACCCTGTTCCTGCAGCAATCTTGCTACCGGGGCCTGCTGGTCGTAACCGTGCTCCAGGATCAATATGCCGCCCGGATTCAGAAAGTCAGGGGCGCGGGAGATAATCACTTCCAGCGCTTCGAGTCCGCTGCTGCCCGGGGTTAGCGCAAGCGCCGGTTCGGCCGGCAGATCGCCCTGTGCGAGAAAGGGGTGTTCGGCCGCCACGTAAGGCGGATTCGATACGATCAGGTCGAAGCGCGCGCCGGCTGGTAGTTTTTGGTACCAGTCCGATTCGATGAAATCGACCTCGGCCTGGTGGCGCGCCGCGTTTTCGCGCGCCAGCGCCAGGCACCCCGAATCGACGTCGGTGGCGCACACGATAGCTAGCGGCCGCTGCTTTTTCAGGGTGATGGCTATGACTCCGGTGCCGGTACCGAGATCGCAAATCCGCAGCGGCGCATCGCCGGGAATTTGCTCCAGCGCCAGCTCGACCAGTAATTCGGTTTCGGGCCGCGGCACCAGCGCTGCCGGGGTGGTTGCGTATTCCAACGAGAAGAACTCGCGCGTTCCCAGCAGGTAGGCGACCGGGGTAGGTTGCAAGCGCCGTTTTACCAGGTCCTGAAATTGTCGCCAGCAATCTTCGCTGAGCGCCTGTTGCGGCCAGGTGTACAGAAAGCTGCGTGGTTTTTCGAGGCAGTGAGCCAGTAGCAGTTCAGCGTCGAGGCGCGGGCTTTCGCTGCAGGCTTCGAAGCGACCGGACGCCCAGCCCAGGGCGGTGTCGATTTGTTCACTCATACACTATGAACTGGTTCACTATGGAAATATGGGGAATCGCCTATACATTACTACTGTGTGCATCAATACCTCCTCCCCCGAACTATTGATGATATCACGTGGCCAGGGACGGCCTCTTCTTTTTCTGACGCCGCTAGCGGGGCAATTGCGGCGTTAAAATTTCAC
>CALJQI010000235.1 GCA_937980285.1 uncultured Gammaproteobacteria bacterium
ACCAGTTCGATAACAAAACGCGGCCACGATATCATCATCCAGACGGTCAAGCTGATCGAGGAACAGGGTTACGAGGTGATTTACGGCGATACAGATTCGGTATTCGTATCGCTAAACGGACAGCAGCCAAACGCGCAGGCGGCGAGCATCGGCAATCGCCTGGTCGAAATAATCAATGCATACTGGCGCGACAGCCTGCGATCCGCGCACGGTATCGAATCCTGTCTCGAGATGGAGTTCGAAACCCATTTCAAGCAATTCTTCATGCCTACCATGCGCGGCTCCGATCAGGGCAGCAAGAAACGCTATGCCGGACTTATCGACGACGAAGAGGGTAATCGAAACATCGTCTACAAGGGGCTGGAGACGGTGCGTACCGACTGGACCGAGCTGGCGCGGCAATTCCAGCAAGGTCTTTACCAGCGGATTTTTGATGGCGAGGAGTACAGCGACTATATCTGCCAGCTAGTGGCGGATTTGCAGGCCGGCAAACTCGACCACCAGCTGGTTTATCGCAAGCGCCTGCGCAAGAAACTATCCGAGTATCAAAAAAACATTCCGCCGCACGCGCAGGCCGCGATCAAGGCCGAAGCCGAGTTCAGGCAGCAAAAGCTGCCCTCACGCTACCGCAACAAGAGCTGGATCGAGTACGTGATAACAGTGGCCGGCGCGCAGACGCTGGAATGCCAGCACGATCGGCTCGATTACGAGCACTATGTCGATAAGCAGTTGACGCCGATAGCCGATACCATTCTGAACGCGATTGGCTCGTCGATGGACGCCATCACCGACCAGCAGCAGGATCTTTTCTAGCCCTGGTATCTCACCGTTTTGCGTCGCGAGGGCGTCGAAAGGACGGCTCTTTCGCGCTGGCCGGGGGCGGAACGGATACTGTAAATGCGTTGAAAACTTCCCCGGGCCGCGCGAGTCGACGCGCCAGCCCGGGGTATGACTCCTGCTAAAAGTCAGTCGTGCAGAAACATCATGTCGCCGCCGGGGGCGGCGCTGTGGCAGGCGATGCAGCCCTTGGGTTTGCCCTTGGCCACTTTACCGGCGAGCATCATGCCCTTGGGATTGGTATCGAGGCTGCCGTCGGCCTTGTATTTGGCCCAGAACCAGTCCTTTGTTTCCGGGTCGTAACCCGGACGCTTCAACATGACGGTTACCGACTTCAGGTACCTGGCGGGATCGTTGGAGACATTGGCGATGCTGACGCCCTCGCCGCCGTAATTGCGCTTGACGATGATCTGCAGCGTTTTGCCTTTGACCTTTACCTTGCCTTCGACAGTGTCGAGAATGGCGCCGTGCGGGTGCTGCCCGGTGTAGGGCCGCGACATGCGGCTACTCTCGCCGACGTAATCCGCCTTGGTCATGGCCTCCCACAGTTTTTTGGCGTACTTGACGTCCTTGTCTCCGCCAAACGGTGGTTCGTCGGCCGCGCTGGCGCTGCCGATAAATACCGCAACAACTATAAAACAGACTGCTTTCATTGATTTCATCTGGACTCCCCTCGCTTATTTGCAGGTTGCCCGAGTTTGGACAAGTCTTACTCCCGGAGGTTGCATCTGTTTTTTGAAATGGACGACGGTTCTGCTGTTTACCTGGATCGGAAGGGTCCAGCTGGCCGTCGATCGCATACGGCAGCCGGCATCGCTTTTCGCCAGCTCGAGCAGGATGAGTTCACGATCGCGATCGCTTGCCAGTAAGTAGCCCGGTTGTGACGGATGCAGGGTGAGATCCTGCCCTGTCAGCGATTTGCGCCAGCGCAGCGTCAAGCCGTCGCGCTCGAACGCGGCCAGCGAACCGTCCCGGTGGCTGCGGTAGACTATGTCGCCATGACGGTGGAGGTCATTGGGTTGCGAGTCGCCGGCAAAAACACCGAGCGATTTTCCGCCACGCGCATCGATGACCAGCGTACTGCCGTCGAACAGGTTGAATGCAACCTGGTTTTCACCAATATCGACGGGGCTGAAAACCGTTTCCTGGGTGGTCTCTACCTCGTGTTGCAGGCTGCCGTCGCGCGCCGAGATCGCATAGGCGCGATGTTCCTGGCCGCCGGTCCAGATCAACGCAGAATCCTCGTTGACCGCGGGCGAGTAAATCCAGCCCGGGAACTGTCGCCGCCAGACTATACTGCCCTGCCGGGGATCGATGGCGTAGAGTTCGCCGTGCACGCTGCCGGCAAATGCCTGCCTCGATACGCTCGGGGTGAACAGGGTTTTCGTTTTTTCGATGCGCCAGACGACATCGCCGCTGTCCGCTGCGAGCGCGTACAGGCCCTCGGTGCTGCCGATAAGAATCAAGTCCCGCCAGCTGACGGGCTCGAAGGTTTCGACCGCCGCCAGGCTGCTCCACAGCAATTTACCGGAATCGAGGTCGAAACGGTGTACGCCCTGTAGCGAGACAACGATGGATTCGCCGAGCAGTAACGGATTGGCCGGCGTCGCCGCCGAAAGCGGAACGGCGAGCAGCCACAGCCAGGCTGCCGTCAGCAGCCTTCTGCCCTTGCCTCGATTTTCAGGCGCTACTTTTGCGTGGCGGTAGTTCATCGTGCTGCGGCAGCGCCGAAACATCCTCGCGCCAGGGCGCGCGCGAATTCCAGAAGATGTTTTGCGTCGGTCTGATTCCGGGATCTTCGTCGAGGGTGCCGGCGGGAATGATCATTGCGGTTCCGCTCTGCGAAAGCCAGGGCAGGGACGAGCCGCATCTGCTGCAAAAGCAGGTGGCGAAATGCCTGGCCTCCGCGGGTTCGAAGCGGCCGATACTGTCTTCGCCGCCGAGCCATTCGAAGTTCTTCGGGTCGACGATGATATTGGCGGCATGGGCGCTGCCGGTGAATTTACGGCAGCGTGAACAATGACAGTACTGGAACACGTGTACGGGACCGTGGAAGCGGTAGCTGACAGTCTGGCACAGGCAGCTGCCGCGGGTGGTTTCGCTCATGCGTCGATTCTCCGCAAAACGCCAGTTTAGCCCAGCGCCTGTCGAGGCATCAAATCGGGCGCCAGTTGCTCGACTATCTGGCGCAGGCTGTCGTCGGCCAGGTTCTGACCAAACAGGGCGGCGTCGATTACTTCGAAGCTGCCGGAGCGAATCGCAAGGTAGGCGCTATCGGATTCGACGTCGATGAATTCGATCAGCTTTATGCGGGCGATGCACTGGCGAAGAAAGCCGAGGTTTTTCGCTACCGCAAGCTCCTCCTCAGGGGCCGCAACCTGCTGCGGGGCGGTGGCCAGCACGTTGATGCGCTGATAGCGCTCGATATCGATCAGCGGGCCGGGACGATAAATCTTCATCGAACCCTGGGTGCCGCGAGCGATCAGCAGCGGGTATGTCCCCTTGGCGACGCTGTTGTCGAGAAACTCGAAGAAATAGCGCGGCTTGCTGTTGGCCAGCCATTTGAACAGCAGCCTGGGCATGCCCGCGTAAGCCTCGATGCAGTGCCCGAGAAAGTCTTCCACCGCCTTGTAACGCCCGCGCACCAGGCCGCGTTCCCAGCCGCGCTCGACGGTGGCCTCGGGCGGTGTGACGATGAAGTACATGTACATGGTATCGATGTAACGCACATAGGTTTTATGCAATACGCTGGTTATTTTTTCGCTGGCGAAGCTGTCGAAGCGGAAACGATCGACCATCAGGTGCGGTATCGAATGGCGCTGTTCGGCCTTGGCGCGAATATAGTGATCGAGCTTGGTGTCGACGATGTTGACTTCATGGCTGGTAAAGCGGCCGGCGTACTTGTAGCTTTCGCCGAGCGTATCGTAGTCGAGCAGCAGGCGGCGCCATATGTCGGGGCTGATGGTGCCGTAACCCTGGTCCTCGATGCCGAGCTCCGCCATCATCGTGCGCAGCATGGGGCGCAGCGAGCTCTTGCCGGCGGCGGAGGCGCCCTTGAGGCTGATTAAAATCGGCTTTTCGGCGTCGGGTATCAATTCATAATCTTCGCCGGCGATGGCGGCATTCACCAGTTCACCGACTTTTCTGCCGATTTCGCGGCTGCCGAGATAATTGCAGGCGTGATTAACGCAGATTCTGCTCAGGTACTGCGGATCGTTGCCGATGAAACCGCGCGTCGTCGCGATCGAACCGAGGACCCGGTAAAGGCTGCGATAAACCGCGGCGGCGAGTTCGTCGTCTGTCGCCAGGCCGCTGGTCTTGTAGCTGTTGATCAGTTCGAACTCGCGTTCCTGCCGGCTTCTGGGCGCGGCCGCCGGCTTTGCC
>CALJQI010000236.1 GCA_937980285.1 uncultured Gammaproteobacteria bacterium
GCGCAGCGAAGCAATCTGCCAACAATTTGAAGATTGCTTCGTCGCTGCGCTCCTTTATGCCCTGTGGGTATTTATGCCCTGCGGGTATCGCAATGACGGTTATGTTTTAATCGTCGTTGGCGGCTTCGAATAATTGCGCCTCGTAACGCGCCAGGGTTTTGCCGGCGGCCCAGTTATTGCCCTTGAGCGCCTGCAGGATCGCGATCAGGTTGTCGTCGCGGATGCGTTCCATTTCGCGGATATTCATGTAACCCGACTGTTCGTCCGACTGCCCGGCGATCAGGTCGACCAGTTCGTCGGTGAACTCGGGCACGTCCATCAGCTTGGTCCACGGCCATTTCAGGCAGGGACCGAACTGCTCCATGAAGTGACGCATGCCGGCCTCGCCGCCGGCGACGCGGTAGGTATCGAACACGCCCATTTGCGCGTAACGCAGGCCGAAACCGTAGCGCACCGCGTCGTCGATATCGCGGGTGGTGGCGATGCCGTCCTTGACCAGCCACAGCGACTCGCGCCAGATCGCTTCCAGCAGGCGGTCGGCGATGAAGGCCTCGATTTCCTTTTTCACGTGCAGCGGGTGCATGCCGAGCGAGTGGTAAATCTCGCCCGCGCGCTCGATGGTGACCGCCGCGGTTTTTTCGCCGCCGACCAGTTCCACCAGCGGCAGCAGGTAAACAGGATTGAACGGATGCGCTACCAGCAGGCGCTCCGGGTGTTGCATCTTCGCCTGCAGATCGGACGGCATGATGCCCGAAGTCGACGACGCGACGAGGGCGTCGTCGGCCGCGTGGGCTTCGATTTCGGCGTACACCGATTGCTTGATGTCGAGCCGTTCCGGGACCGATTCGACGATCAGTTCGGCGCCGGCCACGGCTTCGGCGATGGTGTCGCAAAAGGTCAGGCCGCCTTCTTTACGGCGCGGTGCGCTGGTCAGTTTGGCGTAGGCATGGCGGCTGTTTTTAAGTACTGCCTCGACTTTTTGCGCGGCGTCGTCGGCCGGATCGTAAACCGTGACATCGATGCCGTTTTCGATCAGGCGCGCGATCCAGCCGGCGCCGATGACCCCGCCGCCGATAATCGCGGCCCTGTCGATGAGTTTCATGGCGGGCTCCTATTTCGCGATCGGGGCGCGTTTCTGCAATTGCAGCTTTTCGCGCACCTCGGCGGGCGTCATCAGCGTGCAGCCCATGTTGGTGACGATGGTGGCGGCTCTTTCGACCAGCTGCGCGTTGGTCGCCAGCACGCCTTTTTCCAGCCACAGGTTGTCTTCCAGCCCGACGCGGACGTTAGCGCCGGCCAGCACCGCGGCGGCGGCAAAGGGCATTTCGTTGCGGCCGATGGAAAACGCGGAGTAAGTCCAGCCGGCCGGCGTGTTGTTGACCATCGCCATGAAGGTGTTGAGATCGTCTGGCGCGCCCCAGGGAATGCCCATGCACATCTGGATCATCACCGGATCCTGGATGATACCTTCCTCGACCAGCTGTTTGGCGAACCACAGGTGACCGGTTTCGAAGACCTCGATTTCCGGACGTACGCCGAGATCGGTCATCATCTGGCCCATCGCGCGCAGCATGCCCGGGGTGTTGGTCATGACGTAGTCGGCCTCGGCGAAATTCATCGTGCCGCAGTCCAGCGTGCAGATTTCCGGCAGGCACTCGGCGACGTGGGCGACGCGTTCGCTGGCGCCTGCCATGTCGGTGCCGGCCTCGTTCAGCGGCAGCGGATTTTCGACGTCGCCGAAAGTCATGTCGCCGCCCATGCCGGCGGTGAAGTTCAGCACCACGTCGGTTTCGGAATCGCGGATGCGCTCGGCGACCTCGCGGTACAGATCGACGCGGCGGCTGGGCGCGCCGGTGTCGGGTTCGCGTACGTGGCAGTGAACCACCGCGGCGCCGGCCCTGGCGGCGTCGATCGCGCTGGCGGCGATTTGCTCGGGGCTGCGCGGTACGTGCGGCGAGCGCTCCTGGGTACCGCCCGATCCGGTCACCGCGCAGGTGATAAACGGGTTCATATTCATCGCTAGGGGCATGGCGTATCTCCTCGGTTGAGCGCGCCATCATGTCACGGAAATTTTTGCAATGATTGCGTTAAATCGCAAAATATTTGACAATTTACGCAATGAACGTGTTTGCCGCCAGCGAGGAAAAATTGCGGGTTACGCTGCTGGTGTTGCCCGAATCGTCGATGATGTCGCTGGCGTCGACGCTCGACCCGATGCGCGCCGCCAATCGCATATCCGGGCGGGTGCTGTTCGAATGGCAAATCGCCACGCTCAACAACAAGCCGGCCTCGCTAACCTGCGATATCGCCGTCGAACCCGACACCGTGCTCGATTTCGATTCCGCCGGCGATGTCCTGATCGTCATCGCCAGCTTCAATCAGCAGCAGCACGCCGGTCCCGCGCACCTGAAGCTGATCAAGCGCATCGCACGCAATTTCAGGGCGATCGGCGGCATCGAGGCCGGTAGCTGGATTCTTGCGCGCTGCGGCTTGCTAAAAAATCGCGCGGCGACGACGCACTGGGAAGACCTGGAAGAATTCGGTACGCATTTCCCCGGCGTCGACCTGCGGCCCGACCGCTACGTCGTCGACGAGCCGGTGTTCACCACCGGCGGCGCGTCGCCGACCTTCGACCTGATCCTGCACCTGATCCGCAAGCGTTACGG
>CALJQI010000237.1 GCA_937980285.1 uncultured Gammaproteobacteria bacterium
TATTTACGCCAACCATTAGCGATTTCGAGGACGATGAAACGGATGGGCGAAAAAAAACATGGTTTGCTTTCTGCTGGTCAATTATTATTCAGGCATTGTGATCTGTTGCCGGTTTCAGGCTGATAGCCAATCGAAAATTGCCCCCTGTTCTGGATATCCGGACGCGGTAGAAGAGCGGGTGGCGCAGACCGGCTCAGAACTTCAGGTTTGACCCAGATGAATGCAGCTTGCGATAAAACCTTTCTTCCATTGATGCTCGCGGTAATGCTTTTTTGCGTTTGCGGCGAGGCCGTGTCGGCGGGCGTTAATCCCGATTTGCAGGCACAGATCGACTCCCTGCCGCTGCCGCAGGATATCGAGGGTAAACCCGCGCGCTTCGGATCCGTGCGCAAGCTGCTCGAGATTTCCTCCGGCGCCAGGCAGGTGCTCGAAAGCGACAATCCGGAAGCGCACCAGGCCTATATCGAGGCGCGTAAATCCTACCTCGATGCGGCCGCGGAACCGGATAACGCCAAAGTCAACCTGTTGCTCAACGCAACCGTCAAACTGATGTACGAGGCCATCCGCGCGGCATCGCCCAAAAAACTGCAGCAGCAGAAAAAACTGCGGGACTACAAGCGCCAGTTGTTGAGCGTGAACGCCCTGCTCGAGGCCCTGCAGCGAATTTCGATCGAAAAACAAAACGAGGACGACACCGGCAGGCTCAAGGCTAAAATCAACGAAATCGTCGACTCGTCGAACAGGCAGGTAAAGAGCGGCGATATCGATGCCGCGCGCGCGCAGCTGGACGAAGCCTACCTGCTGGTCAAGACGGGGATCGACAACATGCGCAATGGCGATGTGCTGGTGCGTGAATTGAAGTTCGCTTCCAAGGAAGAGGAATATTCTTACGAACTGGACCGCAACGATACGCACCAGATGCTGGTCAAGTTGCTGGTTGAAAAAAAGCTGGCCAGCAAACCGGAGGCATACAAGAAAAACATCAATGACAGGGTCGCCATGGCGCTAGAAATTCGCGCCTCCGCCGAGAGCATGGGCAACTCCGGCGATTTCGAGGACGCGATCGCGGAGCTGGAAAAATCGACCAAGGAGCTGGTTCGCGCAATCCGCATGGGCGGCATCTTTATCCCGGGCTAGTTGCATGGATCTGGGCAACGTCACCGAAAAAACAGATCATCAAAGGTGAAATCTTGAACGATCAACGGCAATCCTCGATAGAGAACATCATATCGGCAAGTGAAATGAGCGCGCTGCACAACCGTGTGCGCTGGCGAATTTTTTATTTGCTTTTCGTCGTCTTGCTGGTACTGGTGCTCGCCGGCCTGGTCAGTTCCCAGGTCATCGCCGAAAAGGAAATGGACAAGGCGGCGACGGCGTCGAGGGGGCAGCTCGAAGCCATTCGATCGTTGCAGCAAAACGACCTCGTTTTTCTCGAGACCCTGGTATTTCAACTCGCCGCGGATACCGAGCTGCAACGCTTCGTCACCACTCCGACCGACCTGTCGCGAGAGTTGATTCTCGACAACTGGATGCGGGTGGCGGAACGCGTTTCGTGGATTTTTCAGATCCGCCTGATCTCCAATTCCGGCTACGAGACCATGCGCGTGGACTATGATCGCGAGAGCGGATTTGCCCAGGACGTGAACAGCAGGCAGAACAAGCGCGATCGCGACTATTTCAGGCAGGCCATAGGTCTCGGGCAGGGCCAGATCTACATATCGCCGATCAATCTGAATCGTGAGTATGGCGAACTAAGCTACCCGCTGACGCCCGTGCTGCGGATGGCGGTGCCGGTGATACAACCCTCGGGGCAATCCTCCGGTATCCTGGTGGTCAATTTTTTCGCCGACAAGCTGCTCGACGTGCTGAGCCAGGTTAGCGCGGGCGCTCGCGGTGAAACCCTGTTGCTGAACGGGCATGGCGAGTTTCTGCAGGGTTATTCCGATACGGATAGCTGGTCGCATGAATTGACGCCGGACGATGCCAGGCGCTTTATGGATATGTATCCGGCGCTGTGGGAAAGGATCAGGCGCGAGGGGGACGGTGAGTTCCGGCAGGAGGGCGAGCGATTTTTATTCAGGACGCTCGAAATCGCCGACGACGGCGTCGAGCAGCGGCAGTATCACCTGCTGCGGCATATCACGGAATCCGATATCGGCGCGGAATACGAGGAGCAAACCGAGCGACTGTACTTTATATTCGCAAGCCTGTTGATGATTTCGTTGCTGATTACCTGGGCTTATTATTACAACCGGCTGTCCCGGGAAATCGAGCACCAGTCGCTGGACCTGATCTCGGTGCTGTTTGATTCGCGCGAAGCGGTACTCATCACCAATGGCGAATGGCGCATCAAGCTCGTTAACGACGCCTTCTGCGAAAACACCGGATTCAGCCATGACGATGTAGACGACAAGCCCTGCGGGGAATTGCTTTTCATCGACCAGCCGGGACTGGTCGGCGAAATCGAAGACAGCATCGACAGCGAGGGATACTGGAGCGGCGAAGTCGAAAGCCTCGGCAAGGACGGCAGCCACCGCACCAGTATCGTGTTCGCCAACGCGATCAGGTCCAAGCGCGGATTGATCACCCGCTACGTGATCCAGTTGGTCGATATTACCGATCGCAAGCACATGGAGAACGAGTTGAGCATCGCGGCTGCCGCATTTCAAACCCGCCAGGCCATTTCGATTACCGATGCCGACGGTAATATTATTCGAGTCAACGACGCCTTCACCGAGATTACCGGTTACAGCCCGCAAGAGGTGATTGGCGAGAATCCGCGCATTCTTTCGTCCGGGCGTCATGACAAATCGTTTTATGAAAACCTGTGGAACGAGATCGATACCCGCGGATTCTGGCAGGGAGAGATCTGGAACAGGCACAAGGATGGCAAGATTTTTCCGGAATGGATCAGGATTTCGTCGATCAGTAACCGTGCAGGAGAGGTTATCCACTACGTCGCCACCTTCGAGGACATCACCGAGCGCAAGGAACTGGAAGACAGGCTCAAGTCGTTGAGCTGAGTCGTTTCGGGGCGTTGTGGTCGCCTCGCTTATTCCTCAGGCCCGTCAGGCCAGGGTCCGATCCGGGAATGACATACGCGCGGCCCCGTCAACGACAATCGGGCTGGTTTTCCGGGGCGGCAGATCTGAAGGCCTCGATTTGCAGGCAGTGTTCATCAATGCTTTCGATCAGCGGGTAGGGCCGCATGTCGAGTTCGAAGCGGCGCGCGTTGTAGACCTGCGGGATCAACACCGCATCGGCCATGCCGGGGGTATCGCCGAAGCAGAAGCGGCCATCGGAAAACGCGGCCAGGCGCTTTTCGATGGCGTCAAATCCCTGCGCTACCCAGTGGCGGTACCAGCGCAGCTTTTCTTCCTCGCCGATGTCGAGGTCTTCGCTCAGATACTTTAGCACCCGCAGGTTGTTCAGCGGGTGGATGTCGCAGGCGATGACGTTGGCGAGCGCGCGTACCTCGGCGCGCAGCGCGCTGTCAAACGGCAGTAGCGCAGGCTCGGGGAAGGTTTCCTCGAGGTACTCCAGGATCGCCATCGACTGGTACAGCAGGTATTCGTCGTGCTCCAGGATCGGCACCAGTTTTTGCGGATTGAGTTCGGCGTAGATCGCCTGCTGCTCCTCGGCCTCGAGCAGGTTGACGAATTCGAGCCGGTGCTCGATATGTTTCAGGTTGAGCGC
>CALJQI010000238.1 GCA_937980285.1 uncultured Gammaproteobacteria bacterium
CGACTTAGCACTGTTCCCAGGGCAGGCCGTCGAAACGCCAGCCGCCAATGGTGCTGCGGTGGTGGTTTTCGTCGAGTTCGCCCTCGAAGCCGTGCGCAATGTTGTAGACATGCTTGAAACCATGCTCGATCAGCAGGTTGCCGGCTTCCTCGGAGCGATTGCCGCTGCGGCAGATCAATACCACCGGCACGCTGTCGTGCGCCGAAGAAGCGATGACGCCGCCGAGGATCAGCTTGCGCACCTCGCGTTCGAAATCCGGGTTGATGATGAAGTCGGGCTCGTCGATCCACGGGATGTTGACCGAACCGGTCGGGTGCCCGATGAACAGGTATTCCATGTCCGAACGCACATCGATGAAGGCGGTGCTGGGCTCTTTTTGCATCAACTCGAAAGCTTCGGTTGCGCTAATATGTTGTACTTTACTTTCAGACATTACTCTAACTATTCGATTAATGGTTAGAAGCCAATCCAGAGCAGCCCTGTATGCGGCTTGCTACGGCTTTACAATCGGGCATTTTTTCAGGTTTTGGCGACCAATTCATCAAATTAACGCATAAATCGTCGACAGGGCAGGCCATTTGTCCAGAATTGGCGGTATTTCATCGGTTTCGGGGCTATTGTTCAACCGATTCATCAGAATTTATCGGACTCGCCACATATACTTATTCAGAATGCTTGTTTTCCTCGAGGATATGCTCAAACAACGCTTTAGCCTGTTGCCGCAGACGCTCCTTGTCTGCCTGTTGCTGCTGCTGCCACGGACAGTGCTGGCCGCCGCCTACAGCCTGCCTGCCGATATCGGCAGCGGCCCCTTTTCGAGTTGTTCCGGCGCGGGTCCCGCCTACGGCTGCAGCGGCAATGTAAGGCTTGGCAACAATGACAGCGTAACCCTGACGGCGGACGTAACCCTGAACATGGACAGGGACTTCGACGTCGGCAAAAATGTCGTCATCGACAATAATGGATTCCTGCTCGGCTTCGACGTCTCGGGAGATATCAACATAGATGACGGGGCCCGGATCAATGCCGGTCTCGACGCCGGTGGCAATATCGACGTGGGCAAAAACGTCATTATCAACGGTAACATGACCGCCGGCGGCGATATCACCATCGGTGACGACAGCAGTATCAGCGGCGATATCGACTCCGCCGGGAAGGTCGATATCAAGAAAAAAGTCACGATTTCCGGAAATTTGGCCGCCATTGAAGACCTTAAAATCGGCGATGACGCCGATATCACCGGCAACATCAGTTCGAACGGAAAAATCGAAATCAACAAGAATGCCGTTATTGTCGGTGACCTCGTCGCCGTCGGGGATGTCAAGATAGGCGATGACGCGAACATAACCGGCGATATAACCTCGGCAGGAAAAATCGATATCAGCAAGCGCGCCGTAATCACCGGTGACCTCAACGCCGGCGACGATGTCAAGATCGAACAGGACATCGTGATCAACGGTGATATAACCACTACCGGCAACCTCGATATCGACAACAGCAGCGTGGTCAATGGAACCTGCGTGCCTTTCCATCCGCGCTGTAACGGTGGTCCGCCGGGCGCAGGTTGTGAAACTTTTCGTGATGAATTTACCAACGCCGTTTACAGCAACCAGGATGGTACCCTCAACTGGACCGCGGCCTGGAGCGAGGTCGCCGACGATGGCCTGCCGGGAAGCGGCAGTATTCGAATCAACGCCAACGCGTTGAGGCTGGACGGCGGGCTTCAACCGGTTACCGTGCTCGGCGGGCGGTTTATCGAACGCGAAGCCGATTTATCCGGATTCGCCAACGCCACGCTGACCTTCAATTATCGCGAAACCGGCGGCTGGGAAGCCAACGACAGCGTCGAGGTTCACGTCTCGGGCGATGGCGGCGTCAGCTGGAACCTGGTCCAGACCTTTACCGACGATCAGGGCGCGACCTATCAACCGTTCAGCGCCGATATTTCGGCTTATATCGGTGCTAACACGCGTATCGCATTTGTTAACAAGGCCAACAATGCTGGCGAAAGGTTTTTTATCGACAATGTCCAGATCGAGATTTGCACGCCGACACCTTTGATCGATCACTTTCGCATAACGCCGGCTACCACCGCCGCCAGTACCTGCCTGCCGAATGCGATCACGATCGTGGCCGAGGATGCGTCTAACAACCCGGTTAGCAACTACACCGGCACGGTCAACATCAGCACCAGCACGAACCACGGCAACTGGAGCGTCAACGACGCCGACAACGTCACGACGCCGAATCCCGATACCGACGACAACGGCGCGGTGAGCTACAGCTACCTGCTGTCGGATGCGGGGGAAATCGTCCTGGACCTGTTCAACACGCGTGCCGAGATCCTTACTGTCAGCGTCACCGATGCGGTCGAAGCCGTTACCTCCAGCAGCGTGGCAATCGCTTTCTCCGATAACGTTTTCATCATTGTCGAAGATCCGGTGCAGGTTGCCGGGCGACCGCAGGCGATGCGTATCGAAATGTGGACCAACGACGGCAGCAATTGCTTCAACGACACAAGCTACAACTATAGTCCGCAAACCCTCGACGCCAGCATCGATCGTGCCGGCGTGTTGCCGGGCGCCATCGATCCCGGCATCGGCGGGGTCAGCATACCGGATGGGCCGGGCAGCGCCGGCATTTCGCTCGATTTCTCCGTGACTCCCGGGCGGGCGAATTTCAATCTTGACAGCACCGACGTCGGTCAGTACCGCCTGACCATCGTCGATAATACCAACGTACACAGCGCCGGCGTGATCGTCGGCACCAGCAACCTGTTAACGGTCAGGCCCTTCGGCATCGCCGTAACCGCTATTACGGCGCCCGGTCCGACCTTGAATCCTGGCGGCAGCGCGCCCACCGACCCGGTTTTCACCGTCGCCGGCGGCGATTTTTCAGCCACCGTGGCCGGCGTGCTGTGGGACGCGCTGGATGACAGCAACAACGACGGCGTGATCAGCGCGCCGGAGGCCGGGGTTTATTTCGATAACGCGGTTGCACCGAGCTACGCCTGGGATACAACGCTGGCGGTGTCGCCGGCTGCAGGCAGCTTTACCCCCGACCCCGGCACGCCGGGCGTGCTCAATAACGGTACGATACTGCAAGGCGAGTTCAGCGCCGGGTTCTTCAATGTCACCGATCTGCAGTACACCGAGGTCGGCGGCTTCACGCTACAGTCTTCGGCGGTTAACTATCTCGGCTCCGGCATCGATATCGCCGGTGACGATATCGTCATCGGGCGTTTTATTCCCGCGGCCTTCGACGTCACCATTCCAGCCGCACCCAACGGCCAGTTTGACGATACCTGTGGCGCGATTACCTATATTGGTCAGGACTTTACCTACAGCACGGCGCCGACGGTTACGATCAACGCGCAGAATGCGCTCGGGGCGACAACGCTTCAGTATCGCGACGGATTTTCGAAACTGCATGCCGCCAGCCTCAACGTCGATGCCTCGCAGGACGACACCACCACCGACCAGGACGGTAATCCGATGCTGGTCAGCTACAGCGCCAGTCCCATGTCCCTGGTTCGCAACAACGGAAGTGTCGACTACAGTTTCGGCGCCGATGTCTACCGCTATGGCCCGGACCTGCCGTTGACTACCTTCAGCAAGTTCGACAGAACCAGGGTCCCGCCTTTTCCCGCCGATATCAATCCCGAAATCCAGAGCGTGACGGACGGGGAGGTTACGACCGTTTTCGCGGCCGCTACGCATCTTCTCGATCCCGCAGGCAACAACCTGGTATTTGGCCGCTTGCGTATGAATAACGTGCACGGCTCAGAACTGAGCGCGTTGACCATGCCGGTGTATACCGAGTACTGGAGCGGGGTCGGCTGGAGCAAAAGCAATACCGATACCTGCACCTCGATTGCCGATCCCAACCTGGTGTCGGTGGCGGTTCCAGTCGGACTGTCGACGCCAACCGTCTTTAACACTCCTTTCGCCTCGGCCGGCAATGTCGACTACGTCTATCCCTCGCCCGGCGCCGGTAACGTCGGCCATATCGATACCACCACCGACCTGGACTCGGCCAGCCACCTGTGGCTGCGTTACGACTGGGACAGCGATGGCGTGTACGACAACGACCCCGCCGCGCGCGCTACCTTCGGAATTTTCGATGGTGACCCGGTGCAGATATACATCCAGCAAATTTACGCCCAGTAGCCACCTGGCCGCTTTCGCCAGCACGCGGCCGATTGACGACAGGCAACGAGCCTACGATGCGCGAATGAAATCAGTTAAAATCAGGCCAACCAAATGACGCCGGGACCGGCACGAGGCCTGTCATGAAAACCATATATCTTTTGCGCCACGCCAAATCGAGCTGGGACGACAGCGGCCTGAGCGACAAGCAGCGCCCGCTGGCAAAGCGCGGTCTGCAGAATGCGCCCGAGATGGGGAAACGATTCGCAGCCCGCGGCGAGCAGCTGGAGCAGGTGATTTCGAGCCCCGCGCTGCGCGCGCATACGACGGCGCAGTTGTTTTGCCAAGCTTGCGGGTTTCCGCCGCAGGATATCCTGATCGAGCCGGAGCTGTATTTTTCCGGAAGCGCTTCGATCGAGGATCTGATCCTGGCGCAGGACGATCGGCTGCGAAGCGTCATGCTGGTGTTCCACAACCCGGATATTACCTACTTCACCAACTCGA
>CALJQI010000239.1 GCA_937980285.1 uncultured Gammaproteobacteria bacterium
AGGTGTCCTGCAGGTTTTCGAAGGCCTGCAGTTCGGGGTTCGCGTCCGAGAAGAAAACGCGGTAGTTGGTCGAAAACTCGAGCTTCGACGCGCCGAAACCGGCGCCGAGCGCGAGCATTAGCGCGAGTGCCAGTACCAGCCAGCGCTGGGCGATGACCTTTTGGGTCAGTTCGGCAGCGAATCGATCGATCGCCTTGAAATAATTATTCATTTGCTTGTCTCCATGGGATTAATATGTAACCATTCGGTTTAAAATTAGGCAAAAAAACTCAGGTCCAGGATTCGATCAATTTTTCGAGATTCTCGACGATTGGCTCGCGCGACATGAAACCCTTGCCCATTGCCGCCGACCCGGCCAGTGCGATCATCAACGAGACCGCGAGCTGTTCCGGCTCGAGCTCGGCGCGAATTTCGCCGGCCGCACGCGCCTGGCCGATCATGTCGGCCAACGCGGTCACCCGCATGTCGCCGAAATCCTTCAGTATGGCTTTGACTTCGGGGTCGTGGGGCGCGAGTTCGACCAGTGAGTTGATCATCATGCAGCCTTTGTCGGATGCAAAGTCACTCGTAATCTTGTCGACGACCGCATGCAGGTTCTCGAGCGGCGAAACATCGTTGCGGATTACCGAAGCGACCTTTTGGAATTCCATCTGCCCGTAATGCTGCAGTGCCGATTTGAACAACTGGTGCTTGTCGCCGAACACCCGATACAGGCTGGCCTTGTTCAGACCCGTGGCATCGGTCAGGTTGACCAGAGAGGTGGCTTCGTAACCTTTGCGCCAGAAAGCCTCCATCGCGGCAACGAGGACCTGCTCCTCGTCGAATTCGCGCGGTCTGCCGACCGGTCTGCCTGTGAGTGTTTTTACCATTTTCCAGTTAATTTGAAACCGAACGGTACCAAATATAACGCATGCTGGTAGAATTGTAAACCCCTCGGTTTAAAATTAATTTCGGAAACTCCGATGGCAATATGCCCATTGATCGAGAATGGTTTGGAGCCGGGTCGGCAGATTAACCATGAGTCAGGCCCGGTCCGGTCGACGGGAGGGCTGTTTGTGCCGTCAGGCATGCCGCCCCGAGACCCCGATTTGTGCAATTAAGTTTCGGTATCGCGAAATTCGGCCGGGGCTAGACCGAAATAGTCGCTGAAGCTCTGGCTGAAATGGCTGCGGCTGTCGAAGCCGACCTGTTCGGCGATCGATTTCACCGGCCGCCGGGTCGTGCGTAGCAAATGCGCCGCGCGCTGCAGTCGCAGTTCCTTGAGAAAATCCATCGCCGAACGCCCGAACGCCTCGCGAAAGCGCTGCGCGAACGCGGAGCGACTCATGCCCGCGGTTTCGGCCAGCAATTCGAGCGTGTAGCGTCGACCCGGCTCGTCGATCATTTGTTCGACTGCGCGCGCGAGCTGCGCGTCCTCGAGCGCAGTAAGCCACGGTACCCGACACTGGTCGCTCTCGCAGTAATGCCGCAGCACGTAAATCAGGGTTTGCTGCATCAACAGCGCGACCATCGACTCGCTACCGGGCCCGGGATTGGCCATCTCGGCGAGCAGGGCATCGAGGGTCTGGCCGATCGTGTCGCCCTCGCGCATCGGGGTGACGATCGGTTCGCTCAGGTAGTCGAACAGGCCGCGGGTGCGCTGGTAGGTTGCATTGATCGAGCCGCAGGCGACGACAATGCCGCCCGCGCCGTCGGTGGAACCGATTTCATCCATGCCGAGCGTGGCCGGCTGGCAGTTCCGCGCGACGGTGAGGGCTTCGTCGTCGTCGCCGTCGCCACTCAGGCGGTAGGCGAGCCCGGCCGGTAGCACGACGATGGAGCCGGTCTCCAACCGAATCGGGGCGGCCGCCTCGAGCTGCAGGCTGCCGCTGCCGGCGACGACGTAGTGCAGGCTCGCGAACTGTAGCCCTGGCAGGTTCAGCCGAGGGCCTGCCGGTGTTCGGCAAATAACGAATGGCTCGACGCTGACCAGCAGCCCGTCGAGCAGTTTTTCGATTGTCATCATCGTGGAACAGGTACCCCGGTCAGCTGGTTTTTCGGTTTCCGACGCGGCCTGGACGATATCGGACAACTTGCGGCCCATTCCGCACACTGCCGTCTTTACCATGGCCTCACTTTGTACGCAACACTGGAGAGAACCATGAAACATTCACACATCGACAAGCAGCAGATACACGATCAACAGCCAGAGGCGCCCGAGCGTCGCAAGGCGCTCAAGGCCGGCCTCGCCAGTGCCGCTATCGCGGCGGCCGGGTTCGGCACCGTCCCGCTTGCCGCGCAGGCAGCGGAAAAAGATCCCTATGCCGACCCGGAAAAACCGGCGTTGCCGCCGTCGAACATGCGGCTCGATCTAGAGCGCACCGCGCTCGTTATCACCGATCCGCAAATCGATTTTTTAAGCCCCGACGGGGTTACCTGGGGTGTGGTTGGCGAGAGTGTCACCGAGCACAACACCGTGGAAAACATCGGGCGCCTGTTCACCGCCGCCAAGGGGGCCGGGCTAACGGTTGCGGTATCGCCGCATTATTACTATCCCACCGACAAGGGCTGGAAGTTCGAGGGCGCGCTGGAAAAACTGATGCACGCGATCGGCATGTTCGACCGCAAGAGCCCCTACAACGGGGAAGGTTTCGAGAATTCCGGCGCTGACTTCATGCCGGAGTACAAGCCTTTCATCCATGACGGCAAGACCATTATCGCCTCGCCCCACAAAGTCTACGGGCCGGAGCAAAACGACCTCGTGCTTCAGCTGCGCAAGCATCGCATCGACCAGGTCATCCTCGCCGGAATGTCGGCCAACCTGTGCACGCAGGCGCACCTGCATGAATTGCTCGAGACCGGCTTCGAGGTCGCGGTCGTCAAGGACGCCACCGCGGCGGCGAAGCTGCCCGAGGGCGACGGCTATCTCGCCGCGCTGACCAACTTCCGCTACATGGCGAACGCGGTCTGGACCACCGACGAGGCCGTCGCGCGGATGCAAGTGAGCTGAATAAAACCGACATCCCCCGGCTGGAGTCGGTCGGGGAATGCCCTTGAAACAGGAGAAATACGATGAATCGCATAGAAATTTACAGCAAGAGCTGGTGCCCCTACTGTGCCAAGGCCAAGGCATTACTGAAATCGAAGGATCTTGGATATACCGAGATCGACGTGACCGACGACAGCGTTCGCGAGGCGGAAATGATCGAACGCTCCGGACGGCGTAGCGTGCCGCAAATATTCATCGACGGTGAATCGATCGGAGGTTACGACGATCTCGCCGCGTCGAACGCGAGCGGGGAGCTCGATGGTCGGCTCGATCTCGAGGCTAGCTTCGATGACCGCAAGATTTACGATGTCGTTATCGTAGGCGCCGGGCCTGCCGGCCTGTCGGCGGCGATTTACGCGGCGCGCAAGAACCTGTCGACCCTCGTGATCGCATCGGACATCGGAGGTCAGCTGGGCACGACCTACGAGGTCGCCAACTACCCGGGCTTCGAAATGATAACCGGTCCCGACCTGGTGGCTCGCTTCGAGGCGCAGGCGGAGCAGTACGGTATCGACAAGCTCGTGGGCGAACAGGTGGTCGGCGTGCGCGAAACCGGGGGCTGTAAGGTCGTGCGAACGGCCTCGGGTCGCGAACTTTTCGGCCAGGCACTGATCCTCGCTACCGGTGCGCAAAAGCGCACTCTCGGCATACCGGGCGAAAAAGAGCTCGCTGGTCGCGGCGTGGTCTACTGCTCGACCTGCGACGGGCCGCTGTTCAAGGATGACGCCATCGCCATTGTCGGCGGCGGCAACTCCGGGCTAGAGGCGGCGCTGGAAATGGCCGGGGTCGCGAGCAAGATCTACCTGATCGCGGCGGGTGAGTTGAGCGGCGATGATGTCCTGCGCGAGAAGGTCGTCGCGGATGCGCGAATCGAGGTGTTGACCAATCACCGTCCGCGCGAGGTTTACGGTGACGATCGGGTCGACGCCCTGAGGGTAGAAGACCTCTCGAGCGGCGAGCAGCGCGTGCTCGATGTCGACGGCGTTTTTATCGAAATCGGCCTGACACCGAACGCCGGATTCGCACAGGATCTGCTCGGCACCAACGCGCGCGGTGAACTCGAGGCCGGCGCGCGGGGCAACACCGTCGCCGCTGGCGTTTTCGCTGCCGGCGACGTCACCGACAATCCGTCGAAGCAAATCGTCGTCGCTGCGGGAAGCGGCGCCAACGCAGCGCTCGGTGCGTTCGAATACCTCGTCAGCCGGGCGTAGTCGATGGTAGGCTGCGAGAATAGGTGCCCGAGGGCAAACGCTCTAACGTTGGCGTAAATTGCTCTCGGTCGCCTTCCCATGATTCTTGCTGACGGCACAGTTGCCCGGTCAGGCGTGGGCAAACTGCAAGGGCTGAAACATACGGCGGTACTGCCCGGGGGGCATGCCGGTCAGGCGTTTGAACAGGCGCCGGAAAAACGAGGTATCGAGATAGCCG
>CALJQI010000240.1 GCA_937980285.1 uncultured Gammaproteobacteria bacterium
AATCAAGCGCCGTATCGGCCGCGGAGCGATGGGGGTCGTTTATGAAGCCTTTGATCCCTTCGTACAGCGCACCGTCGCGATCAAGGTGGCGCATTCGGCGCACGACATGGACGCGGCCACCAAGCAGAAACTGCGCGAAGGCTTTTTCGCCGAGGTCTACAGCGCGGGGCGCATGCACCATCCGTCGGTGGTCAGCGTCTATGACGCCGGCCAGGAAGACGACCTCAATTACATCGTCATGGAATTCGTCGACGGGGTAACGCTGCAGGAGTACGTCACCGGCGGCAAAAGCCTGACCCCGAACCAGGTGGTCGACGTCATCTACCAGTGCGCCAAGGGACTCGACTACGTGCATCGCGAAGGCATCATCCATCGCGACCTGAAACCCGGCAACATCATGCTCAGTAACGACGGCGAAGTGAAGATCATGGATTTCAGCATTGCCCATGTCGACGTCGGTTTCGAGGGTCACGATACCGAAGTGCAGGGTTCGCCGATGTACATGCCGCCCGAGCAATTGTCCGAGGAAAAGCGCCTGGTGGCGCAATCGGATATCTACTCGCTGGGCGCGGTCATGTACGCGCTGCTGGCGAAAAAAACCCCTTACAAGGCAGGCAGCCTGGAATCGCTGATTTACAAGATCAGCAACCTGGAGCCGGAGCCTGTGATGGAGGTTAATCCCGAGGGACCCGATCACATCGCCACCATCGTCGAAAAGGCGATGCAAAAAATCATTTACGACCGCTACGAATCCGCCTACCTGCTGGCGCGCGACCTGAGTAATGCCTTCGGCCGACTGCGCAGCGTCGGTGAGCGTATCGACATGCAGGAAAAATGGAAGACGCTGCGCTATCTCGCATTCTTCCGGGATTTCAGCGACGAGCAGATAACCGAGGTTGTCAACGCCAGCGAATGGAAAGAATTCGCCAAGGGCGAGGTAATCGTCACCGAGGGCGAACAGGAAACCGCTTTTTACATCATCGCCAAGGGCGGCGTCGAAGTGGTCAAGAACGAGCGCGTCGTCGGCAAGATGAAACAGGGCGACTGTTTTGGCGAAATCGCGTTCCTGACGCGCCAGCCGCGCAACGCCACCATCGTCGCCCGCACCGAAGTCTCGCTAATGTGTGTCAGCACCTCGTTGATGGAACAGGCCTCGACCGAGACCCAATTGCGCTACTACCGAATTTTCCTCGAAAACCTGATCGCCCGCCTGTCGCAGGCCACCGATAAACTGGTTGAAGCCGACTTAACCATTTCCGATACATGAAACCCGGAACCATAACTCTGGCGATGACCGGAGCATCCGGCGCAGAATACATGTTGCGTCTGTTTCAGTGCTGCCTGCAGAACGGTATCCACGTGCAGTTCATTAGCTCGCAGCCGGGACAAATCGTGCTGGGAATGGAAACCGAACTCAAACTGTCCGGATCGCCGCAAAAAATGCAGCAACAATTCTGCGACTACTTCGATGCGGAACCGTCACTGATCAGCGTTTATTCGAAAGACCAGTGGACCGCGCCACCCGCCAGCGGTTCGTCGGTGTCCGACGCCATGGTGGTTTGCCCCTGCAGCATGGGCAGCCTGGCCTCAATCGCCGCCGGCAGCAGCGACAACCTGATTCACCGCGCCGCCGACGTCATCATCAAGGAGAGAAAGCCGTTAATCCTGGTGCCCAGGGAAACCCCGTTTTCCGCCATTCACCTGGAAAACATGCTCAAACTGGCGCGAATCGGCGTAGTCATACTGCCGCCCAACCCCGGTTTCTACCACGGCGTAAAACAGGTCTCCGAACTGGTAGACTTCATCGTCGCGCGCATACTCGATCAGCTCGATATCGACAACGACCTGTCCCCGCGTTGGGGTCATTGATCAGGCGCGGCATGACTGAAATCCCCCTGTTCCCGCTGAAGACCGTGCTGCTGCCATGCAACACGCTGGGATTGAAAATCTTCGAGCCGCGTTATCTCGACATGATCGCCGCCTGCATGCGCGAGGACAGCACGTTCGGCGTGGTATTGATCCACAAGGGCGAGGAAACCGGCGTCGACACCGATATATACTCGGTCGGAACCACAGCCACGGTCAACGACTGGGAGAATCGCGCCGACGGGCTGCTCGGGATAACCGCGCTTGGCATCGATCGATTCGAAATCCTGAGCACTCGCACCCAGCACGACGGGCTTACCTTCGCCGAAGTCAAAATCCTCGAGGAAAGCAACACCCAGGAGGCGCCCGAGCAATTTCACTACATGCTGGAGCTGCTCGACCACATCAGCGCCCAGGAAGGCCGCATACGCAAGACCGATCAGTCGTTTTCCGAAATCCTCTACCAGCTCATTTACCTGCTGCCGCTGGAAACCGCGCTCAAACAGCGTTTGCTGGAAATTCCCGACTGCGCCGACCGCGCGGTCATCCTGCATGCCGAGTTGATTCGCCTCGGCGTCATACAATACGTCAAGCCGGAAGCGGCCAACGAGTAACCACTCGCCCCCGCGCGCCGGGGTTCCAATTCCCGCTGGGCGGGCTTAAACTGGTTGGCCTCAGTCTCGAGGAGATAACGGCAATGAAAAATCTCGTACTTGCATGCTGTTTGGGCCTGTGCTGTGCAATCGCTACCGCGGCAGAGCTCTCCGGCGTTTTCATCGACGACGAAATCAAGACTTCGAGCGGAGAAACCCTGCTGCTAAACGGAATCGGTCTACGGGAAAAACTCTGGGTAGACGTCTATGTCGGCGCTTTATACCTGCCGGCCAGGTCCAGCGATGTCGCCGAAATTCTGTCACGACCCGGACCCTGGCGGGTACAGCTCGATTTCGTTTACAAGGAAGTCGACCAGAAGAAACTGATCAAGGCCTGGCGCGAGGGTTTCGAGAAAAACCAGACCGATGATAGCCTGCAAAAACTGCAGCCGCGCATCGACCAGTTTTACCAGTACTTCGATAGCAGCGTGGTCGCCAAAGAGCAGTACGCTTTCGACTACCTGCCGCCACAGGGCGTAAAAGTCAGCAGAAACCAGAAGGAACTGGGCGTGATTCCCGGCGAAGACTTCAAAAACGCGCTACTCGAAATCTGGCTCGGTAATCACCCGGCCGACAAAAAGCTCAAGAAAGGCATGCTCGGCCTCTAACCAGTAATTCTGGGTCAGAGTCCAATGGCAAATACTTAAGCGCGTCATTGCGAGCGGGGCCCAGCCCATGAGCGCAGCGAATGCATTGGCTGCAACGAAGCAATCTCCCTAATGACAGCAAGTTAGTTGGAGATTGCTTCGATCCACAGGGCCTAAAGGCACTTCGTGCCTCGCAATGACGCCAGATTAGGCTTAAGGAAGCTCTGCATAACTGGTCATTGCGATACCCACAGGGCATAAATACCCGCAGGGCATGAAGGAGCGAAGCGACGAAGCAATCTTTAAGTGTTTGAAGTTTAATATAAAGATTGCTTCGCTTCGCTCGCAATGACTCCGGAAATCGAGTTATGCAGAGTTTACTTAAGTAAGTGCAATTGGGGTCAGAGTCTAAACT
>CALJQI010000241.1 GCA_937980285.1 uncultured Gammaproteobacteria bacterium
TCGCGCCGCAGCCTTTGGCGGCAATAGTCTTCCAGCGCCGCCAGCGCGCCCGTTCCCGTGCCGCGACCTTTATCGGCGACCACGATACGGCGCAGCTCCACGCTGCGCGGGTCGGCGTCCAGCGCCAGGATGATAAATCCGCCGGCCTGGTCATGCGCGTTAATCGACAGGTAAATGATGTCATCGCGTTCAAATGCGCGTCGATGCTCGTCGAGCGTGGTCGGCAGGATATAGGGCGAGGTATCCGCGTCCTGTTCCATATCGGAAAACAGGACTAACTGCGACAGCCTCGCGCGGCGCAGCTCGATCATCCGCCTGCGGCCGCTATCGGCATCAGATTGCCGCGGCGGGAGTTCGCCTGCAGGCGCGGGCTAGCGCACATAGTAGCCCGAGACTCGCCATTGCCCGTCGTCGAGCATCGGGGTCACGGTTTCGATCGCGTGTTTCCTGTTTTCGAACTCGGTGCGAAACTGCAGCACCACGTATTCGCCGTCGGGCGCGCCGGGCAGGCTGGTCGCATAGGTGGCGGCCGCCATTTTACGGCTGACCATGTTGCCGAGGGGGTTGCGCGCCGCGGTTATCGCCTGTTGCCACTGTTCGGCGCTTACCTGCTGGCGAAACAGGGTTGCCGCGCGCTGCCAGGATTGCCGGTATTGCCTGCCGTCGACCAGGGCCAGCCATTTGCCGGCTTCCTCGGCAGCCGCGCTCTTTTTCTGTTCCGACGCGATAACGGGTGCCGGTAACATTACCAGCAGCAGTACCAGGGCGGGTAGTTTCATGTTTTGCATGGCTTGTTCTCGCGTTTGACTATGTCGCCAGCTTATGGCGCTGATGCCATTGAGCAATGCTTTCGTCGGGATACTCGTCGAAGCACCTGTCGCCGGGCCCGATCGCCGCCTCGACCCAGCCGGCCTTGCTGCCCAGCATCAGGTGCGTGCGCTCGGGCGGAAGTGGAAGCTCGCTGTCGATGGCCGAGGCGAAGGGATGCACCAGTTCGGGCCAGCGCGGATCGTAAACCCATAGCGCGCTGGCGCAGCGCGGGCAGAAATGTCTTTCGGCGGGACTGCTGTTGCCGTCGATCAGCGGGTGATAAACCGCGGTTTTCTGTTCGCCCTCGACTTTAAGGCTGGCGTGATCCGCGCCCAGGTTAATGGCGAATCCACCGCCGCCCGCCGTTTTACGGCAGATCGAGCAGTAGCAGAGATTGTAGGGATAGGGATGTGCCGATTCGACTTCAAAGTGGATGGCGCCACAATGGCAGGAGCCTCGCAGTAGCATGGTCACTCCGTTGAGTTGATATGGGTGCTGCTGCCAGTATAGCTCGACGCCGGCAGTCTGGCTAAAGCCGTTGACGCTGCCGTCAACTGCTGGTCGAAACCTTGGCCCGGGGCGGCACGCGGGAGACTTTTTCCGAGCCGGACTTGTCGCGGCGCAGGCGGTTGCGTAAATGACCGGCGTCTTCGAGTATCGGGTATGCGACCGAGGTCAAATGTGAATTGATGCGCTTGAGGTCGCGTATGACGTCGAGCTGCAGCGCGCTCAGCCGCGAGTCGTATGATGAATCGTCCCGAATCTTCTGCAGGTGGTTCATGACCGCTTTCTTTTCGCGTTTGACGAACTTGTATTTTCGCGCCAGTAACTGGCGCGCCATCGCCACGTCTCCCGACGTGAACACGCTCAACGATAACTCGAAGGCTTTCAGCACCGGCTGGTACAGGTTGTTCATATCTTCGCGGTCCTGCAGCGACATCTTGCTGCGGGTAACCAGCTTTTTTTGCTGGATATTGCGAATCAAATCGCCCGAGATGATGTCGCCGATATGCTCGAGATCGGTTGCCACCGCGAGTATCTCGTTGCAGCGGCGGCTCTCTTTACCACCGAGCGTCTCGCGCGCCAGTGCCGTCAGGTAGTGCTTCACGCCGTCGTAAAACTCGTTTACCAGCAGGTCCATTTCGCGCGTTCTTTTGGCCAGCTCGGTGTCGTTTTTCTTCAGCGCGATGAAGGCATTGCGCAGCATTCGCTCCACCACTTCGCCCATGCGCAATACTTCGCGTTCGGCATTGACCAGCGCCACCAGCGGCGTTTCGAACGCGCCGCGGTCGAGTTCCCTGGGTTCCATCGCATCGCCGACCTCGCTGTCCCTGGGGATGAAGCGCGCGGTCAGTGTCACCATGCGGTCGATCAATGGAAAGCAAACCACCGCCAGCGCGATATTGAACAGCATGTGAAAAGTAGCGATCTGGCGCGCGTAGCCGATCTCGAGCGGGGACATCAGGTTTGCCACCATGCCGATGAATGGCAAGGCGACCGCGACCCCGCAGATACGGAACAGCAGGTTGCCTAGCGGCGGCTGGCGGGCGCTGCGGTTGGCGTTCAAGGTTGCAATCATTGGCGGAATCGCGCTGCCGATGTTGGCGCCGAGGACAAACGCGAAGGCAACCGTAATGTCCAGTGCGCTGGTGCTTGCCAGCGTAATCACCAGCAGCACCGTGGCCAGGCTGGAATGCGAGGCCCAGGCGATAATGGCGGCGAACACTACCGCCAGCACCAGATCCTGGCCGAGGGCGACGAATATCTGCTGAACGACCAGCGATTCGCGCATCGGCAGCGAGGCGGCGACGATCAGCTTCAACGCCAGCAGCATCAAGCCCAGGCCCAGCAGCGTGCGGCCGAAATCGCGCACGCGCCCGCCCGGCGAATAGGTGAACATGGCAACGCCCAGCGCCACCAGTATCGGCGACAGGGCCGATAAATCGAAGGTCAGGATTTGCGCTACCAGCGTGGTACCGACGTCTGCCCCGAGCAGGATGGCCAGCGCGGTCGCGGTGGTTAGCATGCCCTGGCCGCTAAACGAGGCGGTTAACAGAGCTGTAGCGCTGCTGCTTTGCAGCAGCATGGTGACGCCGAGACCGGAAAGAAATGCCTTGAAGCGGTTGTTCAGGCTGGCGCCGAGCGTAGCTCGGATTTCGCTGCCCCAGCTTTCTGATATACCGATGCGCACCATACGCAGGCCCCATAACAGGAGGGCTACGCCTCCTATCAGGTTGATCAGAATCATGCTGCCGCTAATTGTCCGACTCCCGTTTTGCCGGCTTCTTGCCGGAAAAATATAATTAAAACAGTATTATAGCAGTGGTTTTCGAAAAAACGAGTTGTATATACAATCGGCATACACTAGGTGAAATTGCGGCAAAAAGATAATTGATTTCGTCTACTCCTGATATAGGTTTGACGAATGATCAGGTCTCCGGCGGATACATCGCCTTGCGCAATCGGCGCCGCTCGGCCCGCGCTACGATGTATTCTCGACGCGCGATATAGACGCCGCTGCCGACCACCAGGGTGGCCCCGGTCAGGGTCGTGGTTTCGAGCACCTCGCCGTAAAAGCTGAAACCGATAATCATCGCCCACAGCAGGATGAAGTAGTTAAAAGGTTGCAGAATAACCGCTGGCGCCAGTTCCAGCGATTTGATCAACAGCAGGTGGCTGAAGATGGAGATGATGCTGATAGCCAGTAACCATAGCATGTCCGCGCCGCTTAAGGTCTGCCAGAAAAACGGCGCCAGCAGCGAGGTGGCACCGAATCCAACCAGTCCGAAATAGAGTAACGAGGTTTCGAAGCTGTCCTGGCGCGATACCTTGCGCGTTATCAGGTTGTACAGGGCAAACATGAAGGCGCAGGCGACGGCTATCAGCGCAAACGGTGAAAACACGCCGCTACCCGGTTGAACGATGATCAGCGTGCCGATGAAGCCGAATGACACCGCGAGCCAACGGCGCCAGCCTACCTGTTCTCCCAGCAGAGGTACCGACAGTACGGTGATTATCAGCGGGAAACAGGCGAAGATAGCGTGCATTTCGGCGATACCGAGAAAATGCAGGCAATAGGCGAACAGGCCCATTTCGGCGGCAATCAGCAAGCCACGCAGTAACTGCAGTTTCGGCCACTGCGAGCGCAGGGCGACCCGAATACGGGTCCTGCTCGACGCGTAGATCAGGGCGAACAGGGCAAAGAAGAAGTAGCGCACGAACATCAGTTGCACAACCGGCACCGTATCGGTCAGGTGCTTGGTGATAGCGTCCTGCGCGGCGAACAGCAGGGTAGCCAGGATCAGGGCGATAATGCCTTTGACCGCCTGGTCCTGCTGTTGCTCGGACGGCCTGTTATCGTTGCTCAAGCGGTTGTCCCGGGGCTAGCGGTATCGCAACGAAAAGTCGATCGCGCGCAGATGCTTGGTCAGTGCGCCGATAGATATGAAATCGACCCCGGTCTCGGCAATCTCGACCAGGTTGTCCTGGTCGACGTTGCCGGAAGCCTCGAGTTCTATGCGGCCATCGGTGAGTTCCACCGCGCGCCGCATTTCGTCGACGGTGAAATTATCGAGCAGCGCGCGATCGACGCCGGCCGCCAGCGCCTGCTGCAATTGATCGATGTTTTCCACTTCGACCTCGAGCAGTTTGTCGGGCTGCAGTTGTCGAGCGCGGCTTACCGCCTGCGCGATACTGCCGCTGGCCGCGAGATGATTTTCCTTGATCAGAAACGCGTCGAACAGGCCGATGCGATGATTGCTGCCGCCGCCGCAGAGCACCGCGTACTTTTGCCCCAGCCGCAGTTGCGGAATGGTTTTTCGCGTGTCCAGTATGCGGCAATCGGTATGCCGGATCAGCTCGGCGTAAGTCCGTGTCAGGGTGGCCGTGCCGGACAGGGTTTGCAGAAAATTGAGCGCGCTGCGCTCCGCGGTCAATAATCCGCGCGCCGGACCGCTGACTTCGCAAATCACGCTGTTGGCGCTAATCGAGTCGCCGTCGCGCGCATGCCATTGCGTGCGAATCGCGGCGTCGCACTGGCGGAAAACTTCATCGAACCACTCGATGCCGCATAATACGGCGTCTTCCCGCACCAGCAGCTCGGTCTGCAGTTGTGTCGAGGCGTCGATCAGTTGCGCGCTGATGTCGCCGCTGCCGACATCTTCGTCGAGCGCATTGGCGACCTGGTTTACGATCTGCTGGTACATATCCATGTTACTGCTCTGTCAGGGTGAAAATTGCCGAATCCGTAATTATAACCTTGTAAAGAGCACTAGACCTCGTGCTCTTCCCGGCGCAGTTCGTGGCCCGCGTCGAGGTAGGCATTGATTACCACCGCCTCCGGAATCGCGCCAAGGTAGCGGCCGCTGCCGGAGTCGACCAGCGGCAGGGCTTCGCCGATATATCCGCGCATGGTTTCCATCGCTTCCCAGATGCTGGTGTTTTCATCGAACCGGGTACCCTGCTCGATGTCGATCGAGCTGACGCTGTTATTGTCATGTTGATCGTGCAGCTGGTGTTGCAGCACCAGCCCCAGGTAGCGGTTGTCGTGGTCGACTACGACCGCCGACGCGGTCGATTTTTCGGCCATGCGTTGACGCAGCTCGGACAGGCTGATGTCCTCGTGCACCACCGGCAATGAATCGGTGGCCAGATCGGCGACGGTGTGGTGCAGCAGGTAGGCGCGTTCACGCCCCAACGACAGATCGATGCCGCGCTGGCTGAGCTGGAAATCGTACAGTGAACGACCGTACCACTGGTGGGCGACCAGGTTGGCGAACACGATCGCGACCATCGCGGCGATGGTTATTTCATAGCTGCGGGTCAGTTCGAAGACCATCAGCAAAGCGGTCATCGGTGCGCCGATGACCGGGCTCATCAACGCCATCATGCCGCAGATCGCGTAGACCGGCACGCCGGAATAGTCGCCCAGTAACTGTCCAGGCACCAGCAACGCGAACAAGGCGCCGAAGAGCACGCCGATCAGCAGCGCGGGAAAGATGACGCCGCCGGCGAAGCCGAAACCGATACATAGAACCGTGACCAGCAGTTTGGTGACCAGTATCAACAGCAGGGCATCGGCGCCGTAAACCCCGCCCAGCGTGGCCTGTTTGAACACTTCCTGCCCGGCCCCCAGAACTTCCGGTACCTGCAGCGCTACCAGCGATAGCAGAAAGCCCGCGAACATGGGTTTGAGTGCCGCCGGGGCTTTGACTCGAGCGGCAAGTTGTATGGTGAAATGCAGCAGCTTCATGAAGGCCACCGCGAGTATGCCGCAGGCGATACCCTCGAGCGCGAAGAGGAAGAATTCGACCCAGCGAAAAGCGCCCTCGAATTCGATCAGGAAAAGCGGCGGATGCTCGAAAACCACGTTGGCGACAAGATAGCCACTGGCGCTGGCGACGGTGACCGCGGTAAACATGCGCAACGAGTAGTGTCGCAGGATAACTTCGTGGGTAAAAATCAATCCCGCGATCGGCGCATTGAAAGCGGTCGAAATTGCCGCCGCGACCCCGCAGGCGATGGCGATGCTGCGCACGTCGCTAAGGCCGAATGGCAAGCGGTTGGTCAACTGGCCCACCAGCGTGCCGAGATAGACCAGCGGTCCGTACTGGCCTACCGAGGCGCCGCAACCCAGCGACAGCATCGAAGCCGCCGTCGATGAAACGCCGGTTACGGCTGAAGGTAATTTTTCATGTAGTTGCACCGCGTAAATGGTGTCGGCCGGTCCGGCTTGCTGACCGCCGTCGACGCCATAGCGCAGCGTTAATCCAACTACTAGCCCGCCAATGGTCAGTACTGAAATCGTGATTAGCCATAGTTGGCCGCCGTCGAGATCGGCGCGGCTTGCGGCGCTGACGAAGAGAATTTCGTTCAGATAATGTACCAGTTCGACAAAGCCGATGGTGGCGAAGGCGGTGATCAGCCCCGATATAAGGCCCACCAGCGAAATCGCCGCCATGCGGGTAATCGTCTGATGAGGTCCGAAGGTCACTTGCGGCTGCGGCGATTCAGAACGGCGCTGCGATCTGGCGCGCGCTGCTCAGCCAGACGCTTTTGGTTTGCAGGAAGTTGCGCATTCCTTCCCAACCGTTTTCACGGCCATAACCGCTTTGCTTGTAACCGCCCACCGGCGACTGGGTGCAGGCGTCGAAGTAATTGTTGATATAGACGGTTCCGGCTTCGAGCCGATTCGCCAGTGCGAGCGCGCGCCGGTGATCCTCGGTCCATATGCCGGCGGCGAGCCCGAAACTGGAGTCGTTGGCAATTTCGACAGCCTCTTCTTCGGTTTCGAAGCGCATCACCGCGAGCACCGGGCCAAAGATTTCTTCGCGTGCGAGCGGCATCTGCGGCGTTACCCCGGTAAAAATGGTGGATTCGATAAACCAGCCTTTGACGCCATCTGGATTAACCGCATTGCCGCCACAGGCCAGGGTCGCACCGCTTTTTTTAGCGCGTTCGATATGACCGAGCACCCGCTCGAAATGGGTTCGGTTGGCAATCGGGCCGATGCTGGTGGCGGCATCGTTGGGGTCACCGAGCCTGGCGCGTGCCGCGACCTCGAGCAGCTTTCCGACAAAGGTGTCGTAAATGCCCGCCTGCAGCAGCAGGCGTGATCCGGCGATGCAGCTTTGCCCGGCGGGGGGGAAAATACCGCCGCAAACACCGTTAACGGTGTCTTCCAGTCGCGCGTCATCGAACACCAGTTGCGGTGATTTACCGCCGAGTTCCATGGTCACGCTCTAGATGGTTCTGGCAGCTGACGCCGCCACCCGCGCGCCACCGTCGACCGAGCCGGTAAAACTGATCTTGCGCACCAGTTCGTGCGTTACCAGGGGTTGGCCGACTTCCGCACCGAAGCCGGTCACGGTGTTGATGACACCGCTGGGCAAGTCGGCGTCCTC
>CALJQI010000242.1 GCA_937980285.1 uncultured Gammaproteobacteria bacterium
TTTTAATAGCGAATTCTGGCACTGGTATATCTCGATTCTTACCGTCCTCAGTATTCTTGCCTGCATTTGGCTGATTCGCTGGATGACGGCGGGGGTCAAGAAATCCGACGGAGAAGTCGAAAACACCGGCCATGTCTGGGATAACGACCTGACCGAACTCAACAATCCGCTGCCGCGCTGGTGGCTCGGGCTGTTCTACATCACCATCGCCTTCGGCGGTTTTTACCTGCTGCTGTACCCGGGCCTGGGCCATTTCGACGGTCTGCTGAAATGGACCTCCAAGGGCCAGTACGAACAGGAAGTGACGCTGATGGAGGCAGAGGTCGGCCCGCTGTTCGCCGGTTACCAGGAAACCCCTATACTGGACCTGATCAAGGATGAAAACGCGCTCAAGGTCGGCGAACGCCTGTACATCAACTATTGCGCCACCTGCCATGGCTCCGATGCGCGCGGCGCGCGCGGTTACCCTAACCTGCGCGACGGCGACTGGCTTTGGGGCGGCGATCCGCAAAGTATCAAGACCACCATCATGATGGGTCGCCAGGCGGCGATGCCGTCCTGGGAAGCGGCGCTCGGCGGAGAGCGTGGTGTCGACGAGGTCACGCAATACTTGCTGAGCCTTTCCGGGCGTTCGACCATTGCCGAACTGGCCGAAAAAGGCAAGCAAAAGTACGACATGTTCTGCGTTGCCTGCCACGGGCCTACCGGCAAGGGCAATCCCGCGATGGGCGCACCCAACCTGACCGACGACACCTGGCTCTACGGCGCGTCGATCAACCGTATCGCCGAGTCGGTCGCCAAGGGCCGTAACGGCCTGATGCCGGCACATGGCGAGTTTCTCGGCGAAGCCAAGGTCCACCTGTTGGCGGCCTATGTTTACGGGTTGTCACAGCAGAACTGATGAACGCGCCGCTGCCGGAAGAAATCCCGCGTATCCAGAAAGCGATCTCGGTACTATGGCCCTCGTTTGCCACCGCCATCGTCGCTACCGGGATTTTTTTCTCGGCGTTCAATCCGCGTGACCTGATTCCGTTCAACCTCGACATCGACGTCAGTCCGCTGGCTGCCTATAGCATCGGTTTCTTCATCTTCTGGTTGCTTGCCATCGTGTCGAGTTACGGCACGCTTTATTTCACCATCTCCAACTGCCGTTTTCTCAACAGGCAGCAGGGCAACTAGCAGTACCCCAGATACCCCCAATGCCGGCGCAACCCACCGAAAATCCCGACAAGGCGCTTTACGCTGCGCACCAGAAAATATATCCGCGTGAAGTCGAAGGCCGCTTTACCCGCCTGCGATTATTGTCGTTCATCGCCCTGCTCGGCTTTTACTACGCCATGCCGCTGGTGCAATGGGAAGGTCGCCAGGCATTGTTATTCGACCTGCCGGCGCGAAAATTTTACATTTTCGGCCTGACGCTGTGGCCGCAGGATTTTATCTACCTGGCCGCGTTGCTGATCCTGGCCGGCCTGTCGTTATTCTTCTTTACCGCCCTGCTGGGGCGCGTATGGTGCGGTTACGCCTGCCCGCAAACCGTCTGGACCGAGGTCTACCTGTGGATGGAGCGCAAGATCGAGGGTAACCGCGGCAAACGCATGAAGCTCGACAAGGCGCCGAACTCGGCGGCTAAAATCCGCACCAAGGCGATCAAGCACAGCGTCTGGATAGCATTCTCGCTGTGGACCGGGTTTACCTTCGTCGGATATTTTACGCCCATCGACGAGCTAGGCACCAAGCTGTTCACTGGCAACCTCGGCCCCTGGGAAACCTTCTGGATCCTGTTTTACAGTTTCGCCACCTACGGTAACGCCGGCTTCATGCGCGAACAGGTTTGCCTGTACATGTGCCCCTACGCGCGTTTCCAGAGCGCGATGTTCGATTCCGACACGCTAATCGTGGCCTACCATCCGGAACGCGGCGAACCGCGCGGGTCGCGGCGCCGCAGTACCGATCTGCAGCAGGCTGGCCTGGGCGAATGCATCGACTGTAACGTTTGCGTACAGGTCTGCCCGACCGGTATCGATATCCGCGACGGCCTGCAGTACGAATGTATCGCCTGCTCCGCCTGCATCGACGGCTGTAATGAAATCATGGACAAGATGAACTACCCGCGCGGATTGATCGGCTATACCACCGAAAACGCCGCGCTGGGCAACCCGCAGCATATTTTGCGGCCACGGGTCATGGTCTACGCCGCCATTTTACTGCTGCTCTGTGGCAGCCTCGTGACCCACATGCTGCAACGCATCCCGCTCGAGCTCGACGTCATACGTGATCGAAACACGCTGTATCGCGAGACCCGGGACGGGCTCATCGAGAACGTCTACACCCTGAAAATTCTAAACATGGATTCGAAGCCGCACCGGTATATACTGTCTGCCGATGGAATCGAGGGTCTCAGGCTGGTGCTGGACGATGCCGATATCAAGGTCGATGCCGGCACCGTGCAGCAATACATCGCCCGCATCCAGGCCGATGAATTCAAGATGGAAAGCCGCAGCGTATCGATCAGGTTTCACCTACAGGCGGACGACGCCAACCACCTGTCAACCACCGAGGAAGCGCGCTTCGTCGGCCCCGGAAAAAACTGATGAACACCACGCAGAATGAAGCGAAAAACTGGAAACAGGAACCACTGGTATGGCTGTTGATCGCGATTCCGTTTTCGGCGGTAGTCATGGGCGTGGTCATGATTACGCTTGCGATCCAGTCCTACTCGGGGCTGGTGGTCGATGACTATTACAAGCAAGGCAAGCAAATCAACCGCGTGCTGGCGCGCGATCGCTTCGCCCACGAACTCGGGCTGGCCGCCAGGTTAAGCCTCGGAGACGATGGCAAAATCGAAATTCGCTTCGATCCCGGCGTGCAGCATGTCCCCGGCGGCAGTATCGAGCTCAACCTGGTACACGCCACCAGGCCGGGGCTCGATCAGAAGCTGCTCCTGCAAAGCGTCGATAGCCGCCTGCTCAGCGGAAAACTCGATCTGCAGGGCGAGGGTCGGTGGAATCTTTACCTGCAAACTCCGGACTGGCGCATCACCGGCTCGCTGCAGTATCCGCAACAGTCGAGCGCGGACTTACTGCCTAATTTCACTGCCGAGTAAAACACCGCCGATGGACTCTGGTTTCGGCGCCGCGATAGTCGTAGGGCTGCTGGGTTCCAGTCATTGCATCGGTATGTGCGGG
>CALJQI010000243.1 GCA_937980285.1 uncultured Gammaproteobacteria bacterium
TACCAGTACGCGGGCGTCTCTGAAATCCCACAAGCCTTCCAGATTCCTGGCGTTGAAACGCCCTTCGAGGATTTCACCGATGGAAATCGGGTCGGCGCCCTTGGCCGGATTGAGGCTGGTCCAGGGAATGTTGATGGCGCCGGGGATGGTGCCCTTGGCAACCCAGGCGGGGGTGCGCGAATCGATGACGACGATGCTGTCGTCACCCTCGCTCATGCGCTTGAGATAATCCAGCATTTCGATTTCGGCTATGGTTTCGACGCCAGGCGCGAGCGTTGCCGGTTGAATACAGAACGGCGGGCACTTGCGCGAGGTTTTGGCAAACGCCGGATTGACCGTGTTCTTCTGATTCTGGTTACGCATGATGTTGACTTCGGCTTCGCCGTGCCTGACGGTCACGCTTTCTATTTCGCTGGTGATGTTAACCTCGGCCGCCTGCAGGTTTAGCGCAGTCAGGCCCAGCAACAGGGCCGAACCAAAAATCAGCGATTTATTGATATTCATGGTTGTCCACTCCGGTTAGATCGGAATTTTTCCGGTCTCGATTACGTCGGTCGTTAAGACCGTTTAATTATTATCTGGTTCTATTTCGGCATGATCAGGGTGTTCAGATCGATAGTGTGTAAAACGATATGATGTTCGAAATACACCCTGAAAGATCCGTATACCCATTCGGTGATCGGGGGTTCGCCGACCGGGCCGAAGCGTTCGTCTGGCTCGCCGAATTCACCGAGTACTTCATCCATGCTGATGCCGCGGCTCGGCATGACCTGCTTGTCGGTCGACGCAACATGACCAGGGATGACCAGTTCATCGCCGGCGCTTGCGGGTTGCAGGATCAAACTGCAGCCCAGGAGTAGCAAATAAAGTCCTGTGCGCATGTTTTCCATATCTCCTAAAACTAATGCATGTAACTATAGCACGCCCTTGTACTCTTTCAATGATGTATCATAACCAGTAGCAGCACGACAACTGTGCAGCAATTCGCAGTCGCCGTGGTGGTGACTGGCTCTCATTCATGGTTTAATCCGCCGCATGAAATTCCCGCTCGAAGTTTTTGTCGGCCTGCGTTACACGCGCGCCAAGCGCCGCAATCATTTTATTTCCTTTATCTCGCTGATCTCGATGTTCGGCATCGCGCTCGGCGTTATGGCGCTGATCGTGGTGTTGTCGGTCATGAACGGATTCGAGAACGAACTGCGCGGACGAATCCTGGGCATGGTCTCGCATGTCACGGTGTCGAGTTTTCGCGGGCCGCTGCAGGAATGGCAGGCGTTGCGCGAGCAAACCCTGGCGCACCCGAATGTGACTGGCGGCGCCCCCTATACAGAGGCGGAAGCGATGATTTCGAACCTGTCCTCGGTCAGCGGCGCGCTGGTGCGGGGCATCGATCCGCAGCACGAGATCGAGGTTTCCGAAATTCATCGGCACATGGAGTTCGGCGCCCTCGACGACCTGGTTGGCGGCGAGTACGGCATCGTGCTCGGTAGCGGACTCGCCAACTCGCTCGACGTGGTGCCCGGCGACCGGGTGACCATGGTGACACCGCAGGCCACCGCGTCGCCGATGGGGTTCCTGCCTCGGCTGCGGCGCTTCAAGGTGGTCGGGATTTTCGAAATCGGGGTTTACGAATACGACCGCAGCAGCGCGCTGATTCATTACCAGGACGCCAGCAAACTTTTCCGCATGGATGGCGGGGTCAGCGGCATTCGCCTGAAGCTGGACGATCTCGACCTGGCGCCGCTGGTTCGGCAGGATCTCAAGCAATCGATAGGGCTGCAGTACTGGGTTTCCGACTGGACCCTGCGTCACAGCAACTACTTCAAGGCGGTGCGCACCGAAAAAACGGTGATGTTCATTATTCTGTCGCTAATCGTCGCCGTGGCGGCTTTCAATATCGTCTCGACGCTGGTCATGGTGGTAACCGACAAGCAGGCTGATATCGCGATTTTACGCACCCTGGGAATGTCTCCACTGTCGATCATGTGGGTTTTCATGGTTCAGGGCACCCTGATCGGTCTGATCGGCACCCTGATCGGGCTGGTCAGCGGCGTTGCGCTCGCTTCGCATATCGACGTCATCGTACCGGCGCTGGAACAATTCTTTCAAACCCAGTTTCTGCCGCGCGGGGTATACCCGATCACCGATTTGCCGGCCGAGATGAAGCAATCCGATATCGTGCGGATTACGCTGCTGTCGTTCGGCGTTTCGGTGATAGCCACCCTTTACCCGGCGCTGCGCGCCTCGAAAACGCGGCCGGCGGAAGCCCTCAGCTATGAGTAAACGGGAGGTTTTGTGTCGACGGCGGTAATCGAAGCCAGCGCGGTAGAAAAGGTTTTCCACCAGGGAAAAATCGACGTCCAGGTGCTCAAGGGGGTCGATTTCAACGTCGCCGCCGGGGAGAGTCACGCGATCCTCGGCGCTTCGGGCGCGGGTAAATCGACGCTAATGCATTTGCTCGGCGGCCTCGACCATTGCAGCGCCGGCGAGATCAAGGTGGCGGGCAGGTCGCTGGCGCAGCTTTCCGAGGCCGAACTGGGACGATTGCGCAATCGGCACCTGGGTTTTATCTACCAGTTTCATCACCTGCTACCCGAATTCAGCGCGCTCGAAAATATTGCAATGCCGTTGCTGATCAGGCGCCAGTCGCGCGCTATGGCCTGCGCGGAGGCACAGGACTGGTTGGTGAAAATTGGCCTCGAGGCACGCGCCGAACACAAGCCGGGCGAATTGTCGGGGGGCGAGCGTCAGCGGGTTGCGCTGGCGCGCGCGCTGGTAACCCGCCCGGATTGCCTGCTTGCCGACGAACCGACCGGTAACCTCGATCAACAAACCGCCTCGCAGATGCTGGAACTGATGCTGGACCTCAATCGCGAGTTGCACACGGCCCTGGTTGTCGTCACCCACGACCTGGCCATCGCCGCGCGCATGCAGCACCGGTGGCATATGCTCGACGGTGTTCTTTCGCAGGAGTCCTGATTTTATACAGCCCCTCGCAGGGCCCGGGTAATCCTATCCGGCGCAAAACTAGCCCAATTGTTGTTTTAGAAAGCTGCAGTAAATCAGCATGACCGGAATCTGCAATACCATGTAAACGATATCGGATACCAGGCGAACGCTGCCTTCGATGGTCAGTTTTCGATCGAGCCAGCGCGACAGCGGAATACTCAGTTCACGGGTGACGAAATAGGCCAGTAGCATATAAGCGACGATCTTGGCGATGGTGGCTATCGACGGAAATAGCGACAGCGTGGCGACGCCAGGCGTGTACTGCCAGTGAAACACCAGCGCGATGGTTAAACTGCTTTGTACAGGCAGTGCGAATACGGGGTGATTGAGCAACGGCAAGAAGCCCAGCACCAGTCCGAAGAGGAACAATATGTTTACCAGGTGAGTGAATTGTTCCCGCTGCCCGAGGATATGCCAGAAATCGGCACTGCTGGAGTTGGCGTCGATCACCGGGTAAACCTGGCTGACGACGATGAGTAATACGATAATGCGAATGATCGGGCAGATGACGTGCTCGAGAATCCACACGGTGGCATCGACCTCGCGCGCCTGGTAAAGCAGGTAGAAGCAAAGACTGGTGCCTACGGCAACGCTGCCGGCGGTAACCAGCACTACCCACAGAAGGCTCACCGTTTTTCGGCAACCCGTTGATGGCGGTGGCGATTGTGCAAGCGCCGGGCACGGGCCTTGATATGGCTCAGGATATGCAGGTGCCAGAGCACGCGCACCAGCACGAAGCAGGCAGCCGCTGTAATTGCGCCGACGGTGAAACAGCCCAGCAGGAAGGGTTGCCAGATGGCCGCCAGGCCGTTGAGCAGCCAGTCGAAGCTCAGTTCGAAGTCGAAACCGCCGGGTTCGATGCCAAGCATTTTCGCGCCCAGCAGGTAACAGAAGTAAAACATCGGTCCCATCGTCAGGGGATTGCTGATCCAGACGACGGGCACGGCGACCAGTATGTTTACCCGCAGCCAGATGGCGCCGACGGCGGCAAGCAGCATCTGGAACGGAACCGGGATAAAAGCGCAAAAAATGCCCAGCGCTACCGCTAGCGGAAACGAGCGCCGGTTAATATGCCACAGTGACGGGTCCTGTAACCGTGGACCCAGCAGTTTGATCCAGCGGTTCTTGGTGATGACGTCAGGATGCGGCAAAAGTTTTCGCACAATCTTTTTTGCCATGGTGTTAGTATTATCGACAGTTATTCCAGATTCTGCAAAGAGTTGGATCACATAACAGGGAAATCAGGGCAGGGAACGCATGCCCCAATATGCATTAGCCATGGTGCTGGGATCGTTGCTGGCGTATTACGGCAACGAGCTACCGGACCGCTTCTGGTCGGCATTGGTGCCGATGCTGTTATTGCTGGTTGTATACAACCCCCGATTTCGCCTGTTGTTGCTGATGGCGACCGCCTACTTATGGTCCGCCGCGCTGCTGCAACAGGATCTGGATCATCGGCTGCTGCAGGCTTACGACAATCGGGTGACGCTGCTGCGTGGCGTGGTAGCCGACCTGCCTGAAATCGATCCCGGCCGTATCCGCCTTTACCTGAAATCGCCCGAGATCGAGAATTATCCCGGCAGGCGGCCGCGTTTGCTGCGTTTGAACTGGTACCAGGAGGACATCGTTCCGCAAACCGGCGAGCGCTGGCAGTTCGAGGTAAAGTTGAAACAGCCCAGGGGCCTGATGAATCCGGGCGCTTTCGACTTCGAGGCCTGGCAGTTCAGCCGCGGCATCGACGCTGGCGGCTATATTCGTTCTTCGCCGCGCAACGGTCGACTGGCGCAGGCGAATCCGCTGGATCCCGGTTACTGGCGAATGCGGCTGGCGTCGGCGATCGACCGTCTGTGCGCCGACTGTGCTCATGTTGGCCTGCTGAAGGCGCTTGCGCTAGGCTATCGCGGCGATATCAGGGGCGCGGATCGAGAGTTGCTGCAAGCCAGCGCCACCGCTCACTTGCTCGCCATCTCCGGATTGCATGTCGGCATGGTGTCGTTGCTGGTGTTTGCGCTCGGACGCGGCTGCTGGCGCATCGGATTCCGCCCGGCAGGGCTTAATCGCCTGCAAACGGCTTCCCTGATGGCGATCGTCGCGGCCTTCGTTTACGCCCTGCTGGCGGGGTTCAGCCTGCCGACGGTGCGAGCGCTGCTGATGCTGACGATCATGCTGACCGCGATGTTGCTCGGCAACCGCGTCAACCTGCTGCAGTCGCTATCGCTGGCGGTAATCGTCATTTTGCTTGTCGATCCCCGCGTGCTCGGTAGCAGTTCGTTCTGGTTGAGTGTATCGGCGCTGCTGGTGATCGCTTTCGTCCAGTTTCGCCTGCCGGCCCGAATGTGCTGGTGGCGGCAGTTGCTTGCCCTGCAGTGTTTTTTCTCGCTGTTGTTCATGCCGCTGGGTCTGCTCATTTTCGATCAGCTCAACCCCGCCGGATTCGTCGCCAATATCGTCGCCATTCCGCTGGTCAGTTTTATCCTGTTGCCGCTAATACTGCTGGCATGCCTGCTGGCGCCGGCGCTACCGGCGGCGGCAGGGCTTTTGTTGCGGCTGGCTGACGCCGGACTAGAGCTGCTAATGGCCTACCTGGACCTGCTGATATCGGGCGGAATGTCGCCGCTGGCGGGCGTATATCCGGCTGCGATGATTCTACTGCTGCTATTGATTCTCGCATGGTTACTGCTGCCGTCGGGTCTCGGTTTGCGCGCAGCTGGCCTGCTCGCTATCTGCCTGCTGTTCGGCTGGCAGCCCGACAGGCCCCGCAACGGTGACTACGAGCTGCTTGTTTTCGATGTCGGCATGGGCACCTCGGCGCTGCTGCGTACCCGTCACCACAGCCTGGTATACGATTTCGGCCCGGGAAAAGCCGGAATCTTCAGTGCCGCCGACTGGGCGCTGTTGCCCGCCTTGCGCAAGTACGCCATCGATATGCCGGATCTGGCGATTGTCAGCCATGTCGATCAGGACCATAGCGGCGGGCTGCATCGATTGCTGGAAACGCATCCGCAATTGCCCCTGCTGTCGGGAACGCCCGCGGAACTGCATGCGCGCTTTGGACTGCGCCGCCGAGTCGCCTCCTGTCACGATTACCCGCGCTGGCGTTGGGACGGCGTCGATTTCAGCTTTATTTCCAGCCCGCAAGGCCCGTCCGATACCAACAATCGCTCCTGCGTTTTGATGATCAGCGGCCGTCACCGGGTGCTGCTGCCGGGAGATATCGAATCGGCGCGCGAATACAGCCTGGTGAAGACGCATGGCGACACATTGCGCGCGGATGTATTGCTGGCGCCGCACCATGGCAGCGATACCTCTTCCAGCCGCCGTTTCATCGAGCAGGTTTCGCCGCGCCATGTCATATTTACCCTGTCGCGCGGTAACCGCTGGGGTTTTCCGTCTCCGCGGGTTCTGTCGCGTTATGCCGGCGCCGGCGTGGCGCAATACAGGAGCGATCGTGACGGCGCGATCACGGTTGTCAGTGCCGCCGACGGGCTGTCCGTCGGCAGTGCGAGAAAACCCGCGAAGCGGATCTGGCGGCGATGGTAAAACGCCGCCTGTCACAGTATGATGTGCGGCATTTGATTTCGAGGACAAATCGTGTACGAACTGGTTCAGGCAGGTGGCTGGCTGATGATCCCGATTTTGCTGTGTTCCGTGATTGCCGCGGCCATCATCATCGAACGAACATGGACCCTGCGCCAAAAGAAGGTTATCCCGGCCAAGCTGTTGACCGGAATCTGGAAATTGCTCAACAACGATGCCCTCAACGATAAGCATATCGCCGAAATCGAATCCGGTTCGCCGCTCGGCAAGGTGCTCGCTGCCGGCCTCATAAACCGGCACCTTTCGCGCGACCTGATTCGCGAAAGCATCGAGGAAACCGGGCGTCACGTGGTGCACGAGATGGAGCGCTTCATGAACACGCTGGGCACCATATCGACGATAACGCCGCTACTGGGCCTGCTCGGCACCGTCATCGGCATGATTCGCGTGTTTACCGCGATTACAGTAGTCGGCGTGGGTGACCCCGCGCAGCTGGCGGGCGGCATCTCGGAGGCCCTGATCACGACCGC
>CALJQI010000244.1 GCA_937980285.1 uncultured Gammaproteobacteria bacterium
GCCGGAACTCGGCGCCACCGGCCGCGGCGAAAACGTGGAGATCGGCACCTATATCGAAAAATCGATCGTCTCGGAACTTTCCGGCAACGTCATCGACGTATGCCCGGTCGGCGCCCTGACCGCGAAGCCGTCTCGCTACACGGCCAGGCCCTGGGAGCTGACCCAGCACGCCGCGGTATCCGCGCATGACTGTGTCGGCTCCAATACTTTCGTGCATACGCGCGGCAACGAGGTCATTCGCGTGGTGCCGCGTGAAAACGAATCGATCAACGAATCCTGGATATCCGACCGCGATCGCTTCAGCTATACCTCGGTCGGGGCCGAACAGCGTATTAGCCAGCCGATGCTGCGCGATAACGGCGAACTCAGGGCGGTGGACTGGGAAACGGCGTTGAACACGGCGGCCAACCGGCTGGCGGACGCCGGCGGCAGTATCGCCGCGCTGGTTAGCCCGCAGGCCACCCTGGAAGAGCATTACCTGGCGCAGAAACTGCTGCGCGGTCTCGGCTCGAACCATATCGATCACCGCCTGACCCAGCTCGACTTTTCGAGCCAGCGCAGCAGCGCAATCATGCCCTGGCTTGGGCGTTCGCTGGAATCGGTGGAAAAACTCGACGCCGCCTTGATCGTGGGCGCCAGCCTGCGTTTCGAGCAACCCTTGCTGTCGCACCGGCTGCGCAAGGCGGTTCAGCATAACAATGCCCGCGTGTCTTCGATCGGCCATATCGGCGATCAGTACAATTTCGCCCTCGATAACGAGTTGTCCGGCTCCGCCGCGCAACTGGTCAATAATCTTGCCGGCGTGGCCGTAGCGGTTGCCGCCGAGAGCGGCAAATCCCTGGGCCAGCACCTGGCGTCGCTGGCCGATGGTCTCGAGCCGAGCTCGCAGCAGCGCTCGATAGCGAGTTCGTTGATCGGCGCCGAAAATGCCGCGCTCATCGTCGGTGTGCAGGCGCTTGCCAATCCGCATTTGTCGTTGATCCAGGAAATCTGCGAGGCTATCACCGCAGCCGCGGACGCGACCCTGGGCTACCTGTCGCTGTCGGCCAACAGTGCCGGCGCCTGTCTTGCCGGCGCTACCCCGCATCGCGGTCCGGCTGGCGTGGCGATCGACGACGGCGGCGAAAACGCTGCCGAAATCATGACCTCGAAGCACCGGGTGCTGATGACCTTTGCGCTCACTCCATTGCTCGATACGCACTCGGTAAGCCAGCTCTCCGATAATAACGAATTCGTTATCGCGCTCAGCAGTTACGACAATGATTTCATCCAGCAGCAGGCCGACCTGGTGTTGCCGCTGGCCTCGGTGCTCGAAACTTCTGGCAGCTTTGTCAATGTCGAAGGTCTGTGGCAAAGCTTCAACGGTTGCGTCAGGGCCCGCGGCGACAGCCGGCAGGGCTGGAAGATTCTGAGCGCGCTGGGCCAGGTGCTTAAACCGGGTGAATTCGACTATACCGACTCGGTGGCCGTAAAAAATGAACTCAAGGCGCTGTGCAGCGATGTTGCCCTGAGTAATCTCTGCGGCGTCGAATCCGATGCCGGCAGCCTGCCGCAGGACGACGGTGCGACGCAGAAGGTCGGCGCTACGCCGATTTACGCCAGCGACGATATGACGCGGCTGTCTGCAGCCTTGCAAAAGACGCCGCTGATGACACTGCAGTCGGCCGTGGCGATGAATCGCGCGCAGGCAAAGCAGTCGAAGCTCGAATCCTGTGACCAGGTTCAGGTCAAGCAGGGCAAGGGTACGGCGGTGCTGCCTCTGCGTATCGATGAAGGCGTACCCGAGGGCTGCGTTTACGTACCCAGCGGAATCGACGCGGTCAAACATCTGTCCGATGCCTACGGCAAGGTAACGCTGGAGAAGGTATCGTGATGGATTTCGTCAATTCGACCCTCGAATGGTTAAGCCAGTACATACACGAGTACCTGCTGTTCACCATATACAGCGGGGTCAAGGCGCTGGTTATCCTGGTGCCGCTGTTCATCGTCGTCGCCTATTACACCTATGCCGAACGCAAGGTCATCGGCTACATGCAAATTCGCAAGGGCCCCAACCGGGTTGGTCCCAAGGGCCTGTTGCAGCCGTTTGCGGACATGTTCAAGCTGATGTTCAAGGAAATCATCGTCCCGACCAATTCCAACAAGTACCTGTTCATCATCGCGCCGGTGATTACCTTTGCGCCGGCGATGGCGGCCTGGGCGGTGATCCCGTTCAACGACACGCTGGTGTTCAGCGACATCAACGCCGGTTTGCTTTACATCCTGGCGATGACCTCGGTCGGCGTCTACGGCGTTATCATCGCCGGCTGGGCCTCGAACTCCAAGTACGCTTTGCTTGGCGCAATGCGCTCGGCGGCGCAGATTGTCGCCTATGAAATCGCCATGGGCTTCGCGCTGGTCGGCGTGCTGATGGTCGGCGGCAGCCTCAATCTGGGCGATATCGTCAACAAGCAGGCCGGTGGTATCGGTCACTGGTTTTTCATACCGCTGCTGCCGCTGTTTTTCGTTTACCTGATTTCCGGCGTTGCCGAGACCAACCGCGCGCCCTTCGACGTCGCCGAGGGCGAATCCGAAATAGTCGCCGGCTTCCACGTCGAATACTCCGGCATGACTTTCGCGGTGTTTTTCCTCGCCGAATACGCCAACATGATCCTGATCGCGATGCTGTGCTCGCTGTTGTTTTTCGGCGGCTGGCTAAGCCCGGTGCCGGGACTGCTTGGCGACAGCGTCGGCTGGCTGTTCGGCAAGACCGCGGTGTTCATGCTGCTGTTCCTGTGGTTTCGCGCGACTTTTCCGCGTTATCGCTATGACCAGATCATGCGCCTGGGGTGGAAAGTGTTGCTGCCGGTGACGATTGTGTGGCTGTTTGTCGAAGGGCTTGCGGTCTATTTCAAAGTCGGCCCATGGTTCGTATAAGACTATGTTTGCGAAAATACATTACTACCTGAAAAGTTTCCTCTTCCTCGAGTTGCTCAAGGGTATGAGCGTGACCGGGCGTTATTTTTTCCGCAAAAAGTTCACCATCCAGTACCCGGAAGAGAAGACGCCGATCAGCCCGCGTTTCCGTGGACTGCACGCGCTGCGCCGTTACGCCAACGGCGAGGAACGCTGCATCGCCTGCAAGCTCTGCGAGGCGGTGTGTCCGGCGCTGGCGATTACGATCGAATCGGAGCAGCGCGCTGACGGCACCCGCCGCACCACGCGCTACGATATCGATTTATTCAAATGTATTTACTGCGGCTTCTGCGAGGAAGCCTGCCCGGTCGATTCGATCGTCGAGACCAATATTTTCGAGTATCACTTCGAAAATCGCGGCGAGAACATCATGACCAAGGAAAAATTGCTCGAGATCGGTGATCGCTACGAGGCGCAGCTTGCCGCAGACCGCTCGGCGGACGCCCCTTACCGGTAACACACGATGATAGAAACGGTCATTTTTTATGTATTTGCAATCGCCACGGTGGTCAGCGCGACCGCGGTGGTGACGGTGCGCAACCCGGTGCACGCCGCGCTGTTCCTGGTATTGACCTTTTTTACCAGCGCGATTATCTGGATGTCGCTGGAGGCCGAGTTCCTGGCGATCACCCTGGTGCTGGTTTACGTTGGCGCGGTCATGGTGCTGTTCATCTTTGTCGTCATGATGCTGGACATCAACGTCGCCCGCCTGCGCGAGGGTTTCGTGCGCTACCTGCCGCTGGGTTTGCTGGTGGCCGCTATCATGCTGGGCCTGATGCTGAGCGTCGTCACCAGTGACGTGTTCGTGCTCGAGGCAGGCAGCGAGCCGGCGCCCAGGGCAGCCGACTACAGTAATACCAAGGCGCTCGGCGGTGTGCTCTACACCGACTACGTGTTCGCCTTCGAAATCGCCGCCGTCATCCTGCTGGTCGCGATCATCGCCGCCATCTCGCTGACCATGCGCAAGCGCAGCCAGACCAAGTACCAGGTACCTTCCGAACAGATCAAGGTGCGCAAGGCCGACCGCCTGCGTATCGTTAAAATGCCTTCGGAGGAGAAATCATGATGACCGTAACGCTCAGTCATTACCTGATTCTCGCCGCGGTGCTGTTCAGCATATCGATCGCCGGAATCGTCATTAATCGTAAAAACATCATCATCCTGTTGATGTCGATCGAGTTGATGCTGCTGTCGGTAAACCTTAATTTCATCGCCTTTTCGCACTACCTCGACGACCTTGCCGGCCAGGTATTCGTATTTTTCATACTCACGGTGGCCGCCGCCGAAGCCGCCATCGGGCTCGCCATACTGGTGGTGTTATTCCGTAACAAGCGCTCGATCAACGTCGAGGATATCAAGGAGCTGAAATGGTAGACATGGAATCCATTTACCTTGCTATCCCGCTATCGTCGCTGGCGGGAGCCGTTATCGCCGGATTTTTCGGCAAGCAGATCGGTCGCGCCGGCGCGCACTGGGTGACGATTCTCGGCGTCGCGATTTCGTTTCTGCTGTCGCTGATAGTGCTCAAGGATGTCGCCTTCGACAATGCCGCTGTTTACAATCAGTCGGTTTACACCTGGATGGTCAGCGACGGTATCCGCTTCGAGGTCGGCTTCCTGATCGACGGCCTGACGGCGTTGATGATGACGGTAGTCACCGGCGTTTCGCTGGCGGTGCACGTCTACACCATCGGCTACATGGCCGATGACGACGGCTACCAGCGTTTCTTCAGCTATATCTCGCTGTTCACCTTTTCGATGCTGATGCTGGTCATGTCGAACAACTTCCTGCAGTTGTTCTTCGGCTGGGAGGCGGTAGGCCTGGTTTCCTACCTGCTGATCGGATTCTGGTTCAAGCGCGAAACCGCGATTTACGCGAATATGAAGGCCTTCCTGGTCAACCGCGTCGGCGATTTCGGTTTTCTGCTCGGTATTGCCGTGGTGCTGATGTTCACCGGCTCACTCGATTACTACGAAGTCTTTGACCGCGCCGACGCCATGCTGACGGCAACTATGCAGGTGATACCCGGCGTCGACTGGTCGGTGATTACGCTGGCCTGTATCCTGTTGTTCATCGGCGCCATGGGTAAATCGGCGCAGGTGCCGCTGCACGTCTGGCTGCCCGACTCGATGGAAGGTCCGACGCCGATCTCGGCGCTGATCCACGCGGCCACCATGGTTACCGCCGGCATCTTCATGGTGGCGCGCATGTCGCCGCTGTTCGAAATGTCGTCGACCGCGCTGTCGGTGGTTATCGTCATCGGCGCCACCACCGCCTTTTTCATGGGCCTGATCGGTATCGTGCAAAACGACATCAAGCGCGTGGTCGCTTATTCGACGCTGTCGCAGCTGGGTTACATGACGGTTGCGCTCGGCGCCTCGGCCTATTCGGCCGCGATCTTCCACCTGATGACGCACGCGTTTTTCAAGGCGCTGCTGTTCCTGGCGGCGGGTTCGGTCATCATCGCGATTCACCACGAGCAGGATATCCGCAAGATGGGCGGATTGAAAAAATACATGCCGATCACTTACTGGGTATCGCTGATCGGTTCGCTGGCGCTGATCGGTTTTCCCGGCTTCTCGGGTTACTTCTCCAAGGATGCGATTCTGATCGCAGCCCAGAACGCAGACGTCTGGGGTTCCGGTTACGCCTACCTGTGCGTGATGCTCGGCGTTTTCGTTACCGCGTTTTATTCCTTCCGCATGTTCTTCCTCGTATTCCACGGCGAAGAGCGCATGGATAAGCACACGCGCGAGCATTTGCACGAAACCCCGTGGGTGGTAACCGGCCCGCTGATTGCGCTTGCGATACCGTCTGTGATCATCGGCTGGATTACCATAGACGCCGTGCTGTTCGGCGATCTGTTCAAGGAAGCGATCCTGGTATTCGAAGACCACGGCGCGATGGCCGCGGTTGGCGCCGCCTTCCACGGTCCGTTCAATTTCGTTGTACACGGATTCGCCGGACCGGCGGTTTACCTGGCCGGCGCGGGCGTGCTGTCGGCCTGGTACATGTATCTGAAGAAACCGGAACTGGCGGCGCAGTTCAGGCAAAAACTCGAACTACCGTACCGGATACTGGACAACAAGTACTACTTCGACCGCTTTAATGAGATCGTGTTTGCCACCACCGCCAGAGGGGTGGGGCAGGTATTGTGGCGCCTGGGTGACGCCCTGGTTATCGATGGTCTCATCGTCAACGGTAGTGCGCGCCTGGTCGGTTGGGTTTCGGGCGTGGTGCGCCACGTGCAAACCGGCTATTTGAACCACTACGCGTTTGCGATGATCTCCGGGCTGATCCTGTTGCTGGGATGGGTTGTATTGGGCTAAGCAGAAAAAACCTTAGGATAAACGATAAACTATGTACGCTGACTGGCCGCTTTTAAGCCTCGTGATCTGGACACCGATCCTCGGTGGCATCCTGGTGCTGTTCGCCGGCGACAGGGAGCCCTCGGGCGCGCGCAAGATCGCGCT
>CALJQI010000245.1 GCA_937980285.1 uncultured Gammaproteobacteria bacterium
TGAATTTTCGGCCTGGTTACGATTTAGCTCGGTTCTATCTGGTTCAGGTGCCTTGCGACCGCGATCCAGGAGCCGGCAAGGCCTAGCAGCGTGCTCGATGCTATCAGAACGGCAAAGTCGTGAAACGAGAAGGTGATCAGCGCCATTTCGGATTGATATAGAAGGTTCAGGCGTTCCAGCGGCCCTGAAATGGCGAGATAGCCGATCTCGACGATCAACCAGGAAACGACGCCCCCCATCAGGCCGTACCAGACGCCGCCATAGAGGAAGGGGCGGCGTATAAAGGCGTCGGTAGCTCCGATCAGCTTGGTGACGATGATTTCCTGGTAGCGATTCTGGATATCGAGGCGAATGGTGTTGCCGATGATCAGCAGCACCGCGCAGGCAAACAGAATGGTAACGATCATTACTGAACGCCTGGCGATCTCGATTATCGTGTATAGCCGTTCCAGCCACTCGGTATCGAGCTTGGCGATTTCGACTTCCGGCATGGCCTGAAGCCGGTTGACCAGGTTGCGAATTTCGAAGCTGTCGGTCGCAACCGGCTCGACTACGATGGTATGCGGCAGGGGGTTGCTGCTCAGGGTGTCGATGCTCTTGCCAAAGCCGGAATTCTGTCGAAATTCTTCCAGCGACTGCTCGCGCGAAATGAATCGGGTCGACTCCACCTGCGCCATGCCGCCAATATCCTTGTCTACCGCTCGGGCCCGCTTTTCACTGACATCCAGGTCGAGATAGAGGCTGATTTGCGTGCTCGAGCGAAAGTCGCCCGACATGGCGTCGATATTCTTTAAAAACAGGTAAAAGCCGCCCGGCAGCGACAGCGTAATGCCGATCACCGCCACCGTCATGATGGTGGTGGCCGGCGCCTGGTATATCTTGCCGAGGCTGAACACCAGCGACTGCAGGTGGTGCAGGAAATAAGCGGAAATCCTGTTGGTGGTCGCCGGCTTGTGGCGACGCAGGTTGCTACCAGCCATCGCCAGGCTCCCGTTCATCGCCGATAAGATCGTTGAGGATCAACTGGCCCTGGTTGAGTGTAACGCGCGGCTTGTCCAGTTCGTCGATCAGCCCGAGATCGTGGCTGGCGACCAGTACGGTAACCCCGACCTGGTTGAACTCGACGAATATCTGCATGATTTCGCGCGACAGCATCGGATCGAGGTTACCGGTCGGTTCGTCGGCGAGCAGCAACAACGGTTTATGCACCACCGCGCGCGCGATGCCGACGCGTTGTTGTTCGCCTCCCGACAGTGTAATCGGCATGGATTTCTCTTTTTTTAGCAGCCCTACCTTATCGAGCGCGGCACGGGTGCGTTTGGCAATTTCCTGCGGACGATAACCCTGGATCTGCAGCGGCAGCGCCACGTTGTCGAACACGGTACGGTCGAACAATAGCTGGTGGTCCTGGAAGATGATGCCGATATTACGTCGAATATAAGGTATGCGATGGCGTGACACCGTGTTCAGGTTTATGCGGTTGAGCAGGGCCTGACCACGGGTCGGTTTTTCGATCAGCGCGATGATTTTCAGCAGGGTGCTCTTGCCGGCGCCGGAATGCCCGGTGAGGAAAGCCATTTCACCGTCACCGAGCTGCAGCGAAACGTTTGACAGTGCTTCGTAACCACCCTCGTAACGCTTGGTTACATTGTGAAATTCGATCATATTCGAGTCTGGCTCAGGTCTCGGACAGCAGGGCGTCGACAAATTCCTCGTGGTCGAAAGGCCGCAAGTCCTCCACCGATTCGCCAACGCCGATGTAGCGAATCGGGGTTTGCAGCTGTTCGGCGACGTTGAATATCATGCCGCCCTTGGCGGTGCCGTCGAGCTTGGTCAGGATAATACCCGAAATGCCGACCGCGTCCCTGAAGTTACTGGCCTGGGCGAGTGCGTTCTGACCGGTTACCGCGTCCAGCACCAGCAGGGTTTCGTGCGGCGCCTCGGCATCTAGCTTGGCCATCACGCGCTTGATCTTTTCCAGCTCGTCCATCAGGCTGACCTGGGTGTGAAGACGGCCGGCGGTATCGGCGATCAGCACGTCGACGTCGCGAGCCATGGCGGACTGCAGGGCGTCGAATATGACGGAGGCGGAATCGGCACCCTGACCCTGCTTGATCACCGGCACATCGAGTCGATCACCCCAGCTCTGCAGCTGTTCGACGGCCGCCGCACGAAAGGTATCGCCGGCGGCCAGCATCACCTTGTGTCCCTGGCTTTTGAACTGCTGCGCAAGTTTGCCGACGGTCGTGGTCTTGCCGGCGCCGTTGACGCCGACCATGAGAATGACGAAGGGTTTCTTGGCGGGATCGATACTGAGCGGTATCGCGCAGGGCGCGAGTATCTCCGCCATGGTCTTTTTGAGCGTTTCGATCAGCGTCTCGCTATCGCCGAGCTGGCTGCGCTTTACCGAATCGGTAAGCGTTGCGGTGATTTTGCGAGTCGCCTGCATGCCGACATCGGCCATCAGCAACTGGTCTTCGAGCTGCTCCAGCAAATCGTCGTCGATCTGTTTTTTGCCAAGCAGTAAATCGGCTAGTCCGCCGGACAGGTTTTCCCTGGTTTTCGACAGGCGCTGACGCAGGGATGCAAACAGCCCGGAGGGCTTTTCCGCATCGTCTTTGGCGGCAGATTTAAATCCGAACATCGTTTTTCCGGGTAACAGAATTCAGGCACAATATGCTAACAGAAAGCGATTCCGTCTGTGCACTTCTAACCCACATAATGCGTGAATATGGCGATCCCCCGAAAATCCAGAATCAGAATCATCGGCGGTAAATGGCGCGGCCGAAAAATCGAGGTCGTCGAGGCCGATGGTTTGCGGCCGACGCCGGATCGAATTCGTGAAGCGCTGTTCAACTGGCTGGCGCCGGTGTGTCCGGGCGCGGTGGTGCTGGACTGTTTTGCCGGCAGCGGAGTGTTAGGCCTGGAGGCGCTGTCTCGCGGTGGGAAAATGCTGGTGGCGCTCGAGCAGCACGCGCAGGCGCTGGAAAATCTGCGCCTGCAGGCGCAAAAGCTGGAAGTCGAGGCGATCGAAATTATCGGCGGCGACGCGCTCACCTCGATTGCGCGCCTGCAGCACAAGTTCGACCTGGTTTTTATCGACCCGCCTTATGCCCGGCCCGAGCTACGCCAACAGGTTCTGCGGCAGCTGGAGGCGCGGGATAAGCTGCGGGTGGGCGCGCGCCTGTACTTCGAATGGCCGAGCACGGAGACATTCGAGCTGCCCGGCGCCAATCTGCACTGGTTGAAACAGAAACTCGCGGGCCAGGTGAACTACGCTGTCGCCGAGTGGCGGCCAGGCGTTTAGACCGCCTGTTACTCGCGCCCGGGGCATGCGCGTATCAAATTTCGGTTTATCTTCGGCGTTTAATTACCATAGAATGGGCGAAGTATCAGATTTCCCCGACATGCGTTCCCTTGATGCAACAGGCAGGTTAGAATCTGGCGTTTATTTTGCCCGGCAGCTAATGCTGGATAACAGAGGTAATCCATGACAGGAATCGCAATTTATCCTGGTACCTTCGACCCGGTTACCCGCGGGCATATCGATATTTGCCGGCGTGCGCTGAAGATGTTCGACAAGGTCGTCATCGGCGTCGCCGACAGT
>CALJQI010000246.1 GCA_937980285.1 uncultured Gammaproteobacteria bacterium
TCGGTCAGCGGGCTTTGCATCACCAAGCTCGACGTGCTCGATGGCCTGGAAACCATCAAACTGGCGGTGGCCTATCGCTATCGTGGCGAGGAAGTTGCGATACCGCCTTGCGGAGCGGAAAATTTCGAGGCCTGCGAACCCGTTTATATCGAGATGCCGGGTTGGCAGGATTCTACCGTCGGTCTGAAATCCTGGGATCAGCTACCCGCGGCCGCGGTCGATTACCTGCGTAAAATCGAGGAAATCTGCGGGGTTCCGATCGATATCGTCTCCACCGGTCCGGACCGCACCGAAACCATCATCGTGAACCATCCTTTTACGGGTTAGTTCTTTGCTTTTCGCTGATTTTGTGCCTAAAGTCAGTAGTCGAGGAGTCAAAGTAAATGCATAAACACCTACATGGCTTATGCGGGATCGTGATCCTGCTGTTCGCATGGAATGCGCATGCCGCATCGGAGATCTGGCAGGACGTTTCACCAGCAGAGGCCGGCGCCCGGGCAGTATCGGAAATTCGATATTTCCAGGCGAACGATACAGCTCTGCGTAGCGCCCTGTTAAGTGCTCCGCATGAAACCAGCGGCAGGCTGGACCATCAGGTCCCGATACCAATGCCGGATGGCAACCTTGTCCTGTTCAGCGTTCAGGAATCACCGATCATGGCGCCCGAACTGGCGGCGAAATATCCTGGAATCAGAACTTTCAAGGTGTCCGGTGTCGAGGATAAACATGCTATGGGACGCATCGACATTACCCCGCTGGGTTTTCACGGTATGATCCAGACATCGGCCGGAGCGGTGTTCGTCGATCCCAACGAATTCAACTTGCATGACCATATCTACCGTAGCCGTTATGCCGCCAGCGAGCCGCGAAGGACTTTCAATTGCGGCGTTGACGAGCATGCCCGTCCAACTACCACCCCGCTAGTCGGGACGGGGCGTCGGAGCGCGCCCCGTGTACCCGGTAGCCTGCTGGAGTATGATCTAGCGGTCGCGGTTACCAATGAGTATTACGTTGGTGCTGGCAACACCGATGGCAGCACGACCACGGCAATCGTGACCACGATCAATCGGGTCAACTTCGTATATCAGCGCGATTTCGGCATCAAGTTGCAATTAATCGGCAATAACGATCTCCTCTATGAAAGCACCGATAACGGCGTACTGGACAATGAGAATGAATTCGCCCTGTTGGGCCAGGTGAATGACTGGATCGACACGCGGCTTCCCAATGGCGACGATGACTACGATATCGGGCATATGTTCAGCCAGCCATCTATTTTCGGCGGCGGAATCGCCAATATTGGCGCCGTCTGTGATAGCAGCATCAAGGCCGGAGGTGTATCAGGATTGAATAACCCGGTTGGCGACGCTTTTGACATCGACCTGGTGGCGCACGAGATCGGTCATCAATTCAATGCTGAACATAGCTTCAACGGTACCACCAGTGCCTGTGTGAACCGCAATTCAGCGACTGCTTACGAGCCGGGCAGCGGCTCGACGATCATGGCGTACGCCGGAATCTGCGCTGCGGAAAACTTGCAAACCAATAGCGATGCCAGTTTTCATGCCGGGAGTATCGCGCAGGTAGATGCTTTCACCGCGCCCGGGGCCACCGGCAGAGCCTGCGCGACGCAGATACCGACGAGCCCGGCGGGCAATGCCGATCCCAGCATTACGGCTATTGCTAACACGACCATCCCGGCCAATACGCCATTTCTACTTGAAGGCAGCGCCACCGATACTGACGGGGATACGCTCGAATATCGCTGGGATCAGATGGATGCCGGTTGTCCCACCGACGACAGCACTTTCGGCACCGACAACGGCAGTAATGCGCTGTTTCGCAGCCATCGACCTCGTCCGGAATCCTGGCGCAATTTCCCTGCCCTGGGAACCCAGGTGCTAAACTTCTTCGACAAGGCCGAGGTGCTAGCCTGTCATGATCGAGCGCTCGATTTTAGGCTGACTGCTACCGACGCCCGGAGCGGGCAGAATTTCGAGGATGTTCGGGTTGTGGTGGACGCCGCGGCGGGACCGTTCGTAATCACTAACCTGGACCCGGCGCCGTCGATTGTTGCCGGTACCGCGTTTGCGGTGGACTGGGATGTCGCCGGCACCGACTCGGCGCCGGTCGACTGCGCGAATGTCGATATCGACCTGCTTACCTTCTCGGCAGGATATTCCAGCTATTCGGTCTATTCCTTGAGTAGCAACACTGCCAATGACGGAACCGAGTTGGTGACGATTAACCCACCAGGTGCCAACCACCCGCGCGCGCGGGTGCGGGTCAAGTGCAGCGACAATATTTTTTATGACATTTCGGACGCAGACCTTAGTGTGACGCCGGTTCCTCCGGCAGATCCGCCGTTAGCCGATAACGGTTTTACGACCCGGTTTTATGCCAATATCGCTACCACCGGGGTTACCGCCCCGGCCTGCGGCCCGATTGTCGATTGTAGCGCCCCCGCGCCACCAGGTGACACGGGCAGCGGCGAGCACGACGCGTCGGCCCTCGGCCATGCCTGGTTGTTGTTACTGGGGGGGCTCGCCGCGTTGCGGCGGATTCGTTGCCGTCAGGGCTGACAGTGGGTTTTGATGATAGCGTTGTATTTTAGCGCGTAGCTACGTGCCTTTTGCATCAGGCGCAGGTGTTCGTTGCTGCGCACGACGTCGGAAATTCCCTCGATC
>CALJQI010000247.1 GCA_937980285.1 uncultured Gammaproteobacteria bacterium
TTGAATTCGCGCGCGCAGCGGCCGCACACCCAGGGATACATTTTCAGCGCTCTGCTGCGGTAACCCTGCTCCCTTTGTTCGCGCGCCAGGCGCGCCTGCGAAACGACGCGATCGAGCTTGTCACTGGAATTATCAGCCGCCATTTCGGAATTGTAACCCGTGTTTGATCCCGGCTCTCGTATTCATATTTATCACAGCCTGTCGAAATACGGACAGGATTAACTCCGAATTCGGAAATCAGCTGCCCTCGCGCAGATAGTTTTCGTCGAGCGCGCGCATGATGTCATGGCGGCTGATCTGCCCGACCAGTTGGCCGTCGCGCATCACCGGAAAGCGTCGATAGCTCGAATGTAAAAATTTCTCCGCCGCCTCGAGAACGCTGCAATCGGCTTCGATATGTTCGACCTGGCGATTCATGTACTGCTCGACCTGGCCGCCCCAGTCCTTGTGATAAGCAGTGTTGTAAACGATTTCGAGGCAATCTTTTTGCGACAGGATGCCGATAATCCGCCCACCCGAGTCGAGCACCGGGGCACCCGACAGGTGTCGCTCGAGCAGCGTTCGCATCGCCGCGATGATGTCGTCGTTAGGGCCGAAGCTGACCAGCTCGGTCGCCATGTAGTCTGCGACAGACTTGCTCATGGCTCTACCCTCCTGGCCTTGCGCATAATGCACTCGCTGCAGTTACCGCAGCTGCCGCATAGCGGCCGCTGGCGCAGGATCACTCCCAGCGCCAGTCCGGCAACCGCGAGCAGGAATAAAGGTATCGCGATTATCAATGTCGTCATCTCGGGATTCTCCGCATTTGCTTAACTGCCAAAGTCGTCATAGTGGATATTCTCCGCCGCCACACCAAGCTCGTCCAGCATCGCCAGCACCGACTGCACCATCAGCGGCGGGCCGCAGAGGTAGTATTCGCAGGTTTCGGGCGCGGGGTGCTGCATCAGGTAGTTGTCATAGGCAACCTGGTGGATGAAGCCGGTCAGGCCCTGCCACTTGTCGCCCGCCTCGGCCTCGGACAGCGCCGGGTACCAGCCGAAGTTTTCGTGTTCCCGCTGCAGCTCTTCGAATACTTCTTCGTAGTACAGCTCGCGTTTCGAGCGCGCGCCGTACCAGTAACTGATTTTGCGCCGCGAACCCTGGGTCTGCAGCAGATCCAGGATTTGCGCGCGCAGCGGCGCCATGCCGGCGCCGCCGCCGATAAAGACGAGCTCGCGCTCCGAGGGTTCTACCGCGAAATGACCATAGGGTCCGCGCAGGATTACCGGGTCACCGGGCTTGAGCGAAAACAGCCAGCTCGAGACCACGCCCGGCGGTGCATCGGCATGCCCCGGCGGCGGCAACGCGACGCGAATATTAAGAATGATCAAGCCCTGTTCGGCAGGGTGATTGGCCATCGAGTAAGCGCGCGTGACTTCTACATCGCTGCCCGCGTGCAGGCGCCACAGGTTCATCTTGTCCCAGACGTCGCGAAACTCGGGTTCGATGTCGAGATCCTTGAAGTCGAGCTGGTAAGGCGGGCTGCTCAATTCGACGAAACCGCCGGCGCGAAACTCCATCGGCTCCCCCTCCGGCAGGCGCAGCACGATTTCGCGAATCAGGGTACTGACGCTGACAGTCCGCTCGACCTGACAATGCCAGCTCCTGATATCGAAGTAAGCCTCGTCTACCTCGATCGACATCGGCCCCAGTATCCTTACCTGGCAGGCCAGGCGTCCGCCCCTGGCGGCCTCGCGCTGGCTAAGATGCGCCAGCTCCTGCGGCCCGGCCTCGCCGCCGCCGCTAACCACCCGCGCCTTGCACAGGCCGCAGGTACCGGCGCCGGCGCAGGCGCTGGGCAAATGAATGCCGGCCTGCTGGCAAACGCCGAGCAAGCGCTCGCCGATTTGGGCCGGCACGGTTTTGCGGCCGTTGATTTCGATCTCGCAGTCGCCGCTCGGCACCAGCAGGCGGCGCGCCGCGAGCACGAAAAGCGTCAGCAGCAGGACGATGCCGCAAAAGAACAGGACGCCGAGGATCGCTTCCAGCATCAACCCATCCCCGCGAAGGCGAGAAAGCCGAGCGACATGATGCCGGCGATAATGAAGTTCATGCCCAGCCCCTGCAGCCCGTCCGGAATATCGGCATACTTGAGGCGCTCGCGAATGGCGGCAAACATGACGATCGCCAGCGCCCAGCCGAGACCGGAGCCGAAACCGAATACCACCGACTCGGTGAAGCTGTAGCTGCGCTCGACCATGAACAGGCTGCCGCCGAGTATGGCGCAGTTAACCGTAATCAAGGGTAAGAATATACCCATCGCCCGGTGCAGCTTCGGCACGTGGAATTCGAGCGTCATTTCCAGCACCTGCACCATCGCCGCGATCACGCCGATAAACGCGATAAGGCGCAGAAACGACAGATCGAGATCGCCGAGGCCGGCCCAGTCTAGCGCGCCCGGCGCCAGCAGCCAGGTAAATATCAGGTTATTCACCGGCACCGTCACGGTTTGCACGAACATCATCGCCAGGCCGACGCCGAAGGCGGTATCGACGCGTTTCGATACCGCGAGGAAAGTGCACATGCCGAGAAAAAACGACAGCGCCAGGTTATCGAGGAAGACCGAGCGCAACAGCAGTTCCAGCGTCGCGTTCATTCGGATTCCTCCTGCAGCCGGCGCAGCGTGAATTCAGGCTTTTCCACCTGCTGCGGCCGCTTGCGGCGGATCACCCAGATGATGCCGCCGATGATGAAAAACGCGCTCGGCGGTAACAGCATCAAGTGCAGCGGTTCGAAGGAGCCGCCCTGGCTGGTCGGAATTAATATCTGCACGTTTAACAGGCTTCCCTTGCCGAAAAACTCGCGAATCGCGCCGACGATAATCAGGATCAGCGAATAGCCGAGCCCATTGCCGATGCCGTCGAGCACGCTGGCGACGAAACCGTTGTGCATGGCGTAGCCCTCGGCGCGGCCGAGCACGATACAGTTGGTGATGATCAGGCCGACGAAGACCGACAGGCGCTTGGAGAGTTCGAAGGCATAGGCCTGCAGCACCTGGTCGACGACGATAACCAGCGAGGCGATGATCGTTATCTGCACGATGATGCGCACCGAGTGCGGCAGGTGATTACGAATCAGGCTGACCGAACCGCTGCCGATGGCGAGCACGCAGACCACCACGAAGCTCATCAACAGCGCGGTATCTAGCGAGGTGGTCACCGCCAGCGCCGAGCAGATGCCGAGAATTTGCAGCGTCAACGGGTTATCGTCGATCAGCGGGCGGGTCAGAATGCGCCATTTACTGTCTGGCATCAGAGTCGTCCCTCGCGGATTCGTTGCAAGAAAGGCGCGAAACCGAACTCGCCGAGCCAGAAGC
>CALJQI010000248.1 GCA_937980285.1 uncultured Gammaproteobacteria bacterium
ATCCACTGGCGAATTAAAGCTTTGTTAACAGGTGTCTGAAAGTGGCCGATCCGAGAAGCCAGGGTAACGATTTTCAGCGTCGGCTATTGAGAAAACTGACCCCCATCAAACGTTTGCAGGCTTCCGGGTTCGACCCATAACCGTCATTGCGAGCGCAGCGAAGCAATCTCCAGATACCGCGTATTCTTTCAGAGATTGCTTCGTCGCTGCGCTCCTCGCAATGACCATTTGTGGCTGATTGACGAAGCTCAGTATCCTCGTTTCAGTGTCTGATTTGGGGAATATTGAATTTCGACATGGGGACTTTGTCCGGCTGCATGCGCCTGTATGATTTACCTACTCTGACTTCGATCGTTTTATCTTTAAGCGCTCGACATGGCCGATAAGCGTGTCTACTGTTTCCTTTAATAAATCGAGTTCATCTACCGTCAAATCCTCTAGCTGTTCGAGGTTATATTCTACCGTATCAATTATCTTCTTGTGTGGGCGTTGCATTGGTCTCATAAAGTAGGTTGTCACTGTTGCCACGATTGTCCCAAAGAACAACACTGAGCCAAGAACAATCCATAGGCCGCCGATTATCTGAGAAATACCTGAAACTGGAGCATCAGCGATTCCCGCTGTAGAGAATGCGGCTATTCCCCAATACAATGCATCTCCGTATGAATCGATAGAGGTATCATCAATGCCCTGCTCCGCCAGATAAATACCAGCAGAAAACGTTAGCCACAATATGATTAGTAAGAGGACCATTTTTGTAAAGGGTGTATGAACAGAGACATCCTTGAGGAATCTCTTGAATCGAGTATGCCGTCCTATCCTTCTCATCATTTAGCTAACTCACGCAGTAAAGCAACTCGGTCCGAGGGCCATGCATTCCATCCTTTAATATGAAAACCTAAAGCAGCAAAAGTCTATCTACCGAATAGCATATTATCACTGTTGCCGGGTGTCCGCTCTTGGTCGGCGATTGCGGCTAGCTTTAATTTCCCGGGCGGCAGCACGGGGCGTGCATCGGGCTAGTTATGTTTCAGGTTTGCGCTGACCATGGTTTAACGGTCGAATGTTTGCGTATCGCGGGTCCATTATCCATGGCCCCTGGCAGTTTCTCATCGCCAGCCGGTCGCGGATGACATCGGCTCGATCAGGTAGTAGAGTAAGCGGCCTGATACGGGTTCTAGACGCGAGATAAAACCACCATGCTGGACAGCTTCGACAAGCAAAGGCTCGCTCAACTGGCGGCCGACGAGATTTCCGATTCACTGGAGCAGGGCTCGATCGTGTTCTTTCCCGAGTCGCCGGTGGCGCTGCCTTCGGCCGATGACCTGGAATTCATTCGCCAGGAATTACCCGCGCTGCTCAAACTCAAAAACATCAGTTATCATCCCGAGGCCGGCAAGGTGCGTGGACTTGACACTACCGATGCTGCGGTCAGTGAAAGAGTCACGCGCATTCTCAGCCGCGTCAGCGACGACATTGCCGGTTTTCTTAAAACCGCCGCGCCCCGCCTGACCGATAACTGGACCGTCGGCACCTGCAGTTTTCGACCCATCGAGGAACGCGGCCGAGAGCTCAGCGCCCACGCCAGTAACGAGCTGGTTCATATCGATGCCGGCGCCTACGGCGCCACCAACGGTGACCGTATCCTGAGATTTTTCATCAACGTCAATCCGGGCGCGGACCGGGTCTGGGCGAGCAAGGGAAATTTCAACGATTTGTTTCGCAGCCACGGCGACCGCGCGCAGCTGAGCTACCGCGGCGCCGGAGATAAATACCTGCGCAAGGGTTTGCTGGATCATGCCTGGACGGGACTGGTGAAGGCAGTCGCCGGCATGGGGATGCCGACGGTCAGGGTGCTCGATTCCTCGCCCTTCGATCGCGAGATGCGCCGCTTCCACAATTACATGAAGGATACGCCGGCTTTTCAACAGCAGTCCGATGGCCACCAGGAGTTCCGATTCCCGCCGTTCTCCGCGTGGATGGTGTTTACCGACACCGTCAGTCACGCCTGCCTGTCGGGACAGTTTGCCTTCGTCCATACCAGTATCGTTCGTCTCGACAGTTGTCGTCGGCCGGAACTGGCGCCGATTAACGTGATGCGCCAGGCCGCGCTGTCGGGCTAGTCCGCGGAAGCAATCAGTCCTGTAGTCGTTCGAGTGCGACCTCGAGGCGATCGATCACTTCGTCAACGGTGATCAAATCCATCACGCCCTCGTTTTCGATGCGCGTTCCCCAGCGCAGTTGTTCCGGTTTTTTGCCGAGGTACTTTTGCGCCGCCGCGGCGAACTTGTCGACGCAGAGGTCCAGCGAACCGTAGGGCCCGGTGCGGTGCGACCAGGTACTGGCATGCAACGCGATGACCGGCGTCGCCAGCGCGTTGGCCAGGTGCGACGGACCCGAATCCGGGGTGATCACCAGATCGGCGCGTTTTAGCAATGCCGCCAGCTGCGGCAGAGTATCCTTGCCGATCAGGTTGATGGCGCTGGTTTGCATGGCGGATTCGATCGCTTCGCCGACCGACGCCTCCAGCGTCGATGGTCCGCCGGACAGTACCACCGTCATGCCGTGTTCGCGAGCCGCGTAATCGGCGACCGCTGCGTAGCGCTGCGCCCGCCAGTTGCGCGCCGGGTGGCTCGAGCAGGGCGAAATCAGCAATACGCGGTTGCCGTCCGGGATCATGCGCTCTGCGAAGTCCTGTGCCTCGGCGGTAAGCGGAAAGTCCCATACCGGCTGCTCGGCCTCGAGTCCGATCGCGCGGGCAAACGACAAATGCCCCTGTACCTGGTGCTCGAAGCGCGTCTCGGTGATCGCGTGAGTCATGAAGAAACGATGAAAATCGCGTGCGCGCCCTTTGTCCCAGCCCAGTTTGACCTCCGCTTTAACGCAGGCGCCGGTGAGGTTGGCGCGGGCCGAGGTTTGCATCTGTAACAGGAGGTCGAAGCGCTCTCCCGCCAGTTGTCGCTTCAGTCGCCAGTAGCCGAGCCAGCCCGAACTCTTGTCGACCACGATGAAGCGTACGCCGTCCAGCAGCGACAGAAGCTTGTGCTCCAGTTTCGAGGTGATCCAGGTGATACGGGATTGCGGCCACTGCTTTTGAATCGCTCGCAGCACCGGCACCGCGTGGGTAACGTCGCCGAGCGCCGAGAGGCGGATAATGCAAATGTTTTCGGGTGGCTGGTCGAAGCGCAGCATCGGCTTCCTCGGCTGATTAGCGGTCGGGTTTGAATCGAAACGGAAATAACGGGGCCGATTCTAGCATTAATGAAAAGCGCCAGCTAAGTTGCAATCGCGCTTTGCCGGGTGTAGCGCTCGGCGGAGCTTATGTCATATTCTAACGCCGATGGAGCGCCGGGGTCCGAAGCTCACCGCTCCCGAACGAAGCAGGGGAATCCAGACCAGCCGATAGTTACACGGCCGGGCCGGGTCGTTTCAGCAGGCGCAATAAAAAAGGCCAGGTAAAGGGATATGGGGTTATCCCTGCTACCTGGCCGAAGGTTACAACCGAAGAGCGCGTGTAACACTAATTCGGTGAAGTACCTCTTAATCCCAGTTCAGCGCGCCACCGGTTTGATACTCGGTCACGCGGGTCTCGAAGAAGTTTTTCTCCTTTTTCAGGTTGGCCTGTTCGTCCAGCCACGGCAGCGCGTTTTCCGCTCCCGGGAACGGGATCTTGTGCTGCAGCTTGTTGGCGCGGCGATTGGCGATGAAACGGAACTGCGCGATATGGTCGTCGGCGCTATAGCCCAGGATCGGGTCGGGCAGCAGAAACTTCGCGTACTGCTGTTCCGCGGCCTCGGCTTCTTCCCACATCTGCTGGATCAGCTTCGGGTTGAGCTTGACCTTTTCCTCGAGCACGATCTGGTTGCAGACGCGAATACCGAAGGACGCGTGCAGCACCTCGTCGCGCATGATGTACTGCAGCTGCTCGGCGGAGCCTTTCATCAAACCGCGCCGCTGCAGCGCGAAGATCGGGCTGAAGCCGTTGTAAAACCAGGTGCCTTCGAATACGCCGGCGAAGAAGGTGTAGGCGAGCACGAAATTTTCCAGCTCGTCGCGATCGGTGAGATCGATGTCGGCGCGCAGCACCGAGTCGAGGCGCTGGTTGCACATCTGGATTTTGTGATGAATTTCGGGCACCACGCGGTAACGGTTGTAAATCTCGCCCTGATCCAGCCCCAGGGTTTCGATGCAGTGCTGGTAAGTCCAGGTATGCATCGCTTCCTCGTAGACCTGGCGCGCCTGGTATATCTGCAGTTCCGGGGCCGACATTTTTTCCATCACCGCGAGCCCGATGTTGCGCATCGCCAGGATATCCGAGGTGGTCAGGTAGGACAGCACGTTTTCGTAAACGTGGCGTTCTTCCAGCGTCAGCTTGTGCAGGTAGTCATGCACGTCCTGGGTCATGTTGATATCGAGCGGCGTCCAGTGGTTCTTGTTGGCGTTGAGAAAATACTCCCAGGCCCAGGGATACTTGAACGGCGCCAGCTGGTTGATATCGGTGAGGCCATTAACGACGCGCTTGTCTTCCGGGTTGATCGGTTTTGCCGAGGTCGGCATCGGCGCGGGTTCGAAAACCCGGTCGGCGCGCTCTTCCCCTGCGGGAGCCTCGGGTGCCTGCGGGACCACCGCGGGTTCGGCGGCTACCGGCGTTTCCAGTACCGGCTCCGGTGTGCGCGGTGTTGGGCTTAATGGTTCGTCCCAGTTCAACATATGTTTCTTCTCCTACGTTTCGTATCTACTGCTTTTTATTGACAGGCTTCGCAATCCGGGTCGAGGATCGAGCATGCTTTCGGCTCCTCTTCGATTGCCGGTTCGGGTGTACTGCCGGTGGCGTGTTTCTCGACCGCGGTCGCGCCCAGCGAGCGCAGGTAGTAAGTCGTCTTCAGGCCGCGTACCCAGGCCAGCTTGTAAAGATTATCCAGCTTCTTGCCCGAGGGCTCGGCCATGTAAAGATTCAGCGATTGCCCCTGGTCGATCCACTTCTGGCGTCTCGACGCGGCTTCGACCAGCCAGCGCGAATCGATTTCGAAGGCGGTGGAATAAATCGCCTTCAGGTCCTCGGGCACGCGGTCGATGTGCTGCAGGCTGCCGTCGTAGTACTTGAGATCGTTGACCATGACGTCGTCCCACAGGCCGCGCTGCTTGAGATCGTCGACCAGGTAGGGATTGACCACGGTGAACTCGCCCGACAGGTTGGATTTGACGAACAGGTTCTGGTAAATCGGCTCGATCGACTGGCTGACGCCGCAGATATTCGAAATGGTCGCGGTCGGCGCGATCGCCATGGTGTTCGAGTTGCGCATACCGATGCTCATTACGCGCTGGCGCAGGCTGTCCCAGTTCATGCGAGAGCTTTCGTCCTGCTGCAGGTAGTCGCCGCGCGCTTCGCGCAGGCGGGCTACCGAATCGATCGGCATGACGCCCTGGCTCCACAGCGAACCGGGGTAGCTGGAATAGCTGCCGCGCTCCTCGGCCAGCCGGGTCGAGGCCTGGATCGCGTAGTAGCTGACCGCCTCCATCGATTCGTCGGCGAATTCGATCGCGCCTTCCGAGCTGTAGGGAATATGCTGCTTGTAGAGCGCGTCCTGGAAGCCCATGATGCCGAGCCCGACCGGACG
>CALJQI010000249.1 GCA_937980285.1 uncultured Gammaproteobacteria bacterium
ACCCCCTGATCGACCATCGGAATTTCCTGCATGTCGAGCGTCAGAGAGCGAATATCGGTAAGCATTATGTTCATGTCTTGATCCAGTCAGTGCCTGTTGCGCAACCGGTTTGCGCGCCTTTGCCTGAACTGAATGCATCTAGCGTGCCAGTTTTCTAGCGGCGATGGTGATTGCGCTGGGCAAACTCGTCGAGCGCCTTTTGTTCCTTGCGCTCCTGTTCGACAAACTCCTGTTTTTGCAGCTTTTCCACGACCTTGTGCATCTTCTTCGAATCGATACGCGTGGCCGTCCATTGCTGCCGCTTGTGTTCCACTTCCTGTTGTCGCAGTGCAACCAGCTCCAGCTGGCGTTCGATGGTCTCGTCCAGCTGCTGCATGAAACGGTTGAATTCCTGCAGCTCAATCGGCGTGAAGACGCCGATATCGTATTTTTTCTTTTGCAGATACTCGAGCTTGTAATCCTGCAGCTGGGCGAGGCGGGTTTGTTCGCCTTCGAGCACGGCCTGGCTTTGCGCAACCGCCTGCAAGGCCTGTTGCTCTTTTTTGTCGGTATGCTGCACCACCGGTTGCAAGCGCTGGGTTCGCGTCATTTTTTATCCCCTTATCCCTGTTCCCGATCCGCTTGCGGCATCGTTTCCACCGCCGCCGGCTGCGCTTCTTCCGTGACCTGGTTGAGGACCTGGAATAGCTGTTCGCGGCTGCTGACGAAGTCCACCGACTGATTCATATTCTGGGAGATAAAATCGATCATTTGCGGGTGCATGCGCACCGCCCTGTCGATGGTCGGATCGCTTCCCGGTTGGTAAGCGCCGACGCTGATCAAGTCCCGGTTCTGTTGATAAAGACTGTAAATGCCGCGGAAATTCTGCGTCATCCCCATGTGATCGGGGGTCGTAATCTGCGGCGTCAGGCGGCTTATCGAGGCTTCGATATCGATCGCCGGGTAAACCCCGGTTTCCGCCAGTTGACGCGACAGCACGATATGCCCGTCGAGTATTGCGCGCGCGGCGTCGGCAATCGGATCGGCGTGATCGTCACCTTCCACCAGCACGGTGTAAAACGCGGTGATCGATCCCGCGTTGCGCGCGCCGTTTCCGGCGCGTTCGACCAGCTGCGGCAGGCGCGCGAATACCGACGGCGGATAGCCCTTGGTCGCCGGCGGTTCGCCGATGGCAAGCGCGATTTCACGCTGCGCCTGGGCAAACCGGGTCAGCGAATCCATCAGCAGTAAAACGTTTTTACCCTGATCGCGGAAATACTCGGCGATGCTGGTGGCCTGCATCGCGCCGTGGATGCGCATTAACGGCGACGAATCGGCCGGCGCCGCGACCACGACCGCCTTTTGCAAACCCTGTTCACCGAGAATTTCCTGCACGAATTCCTTGACCTCGCGGCCACGCTCGCCGATTAGCCCGACGACAACGATATCGGCCTCGGTGTAACGCGTCATCATGCCCAGCAACACGGACTTGCCGACACCGCTGCCGGCGAACAACCCCATGCGCTGGCCGCGACCTATCGGGCACAGCGCGTTGATCGCGCGCACGCCGACATCGAGTTCCTCGTGTATCGGCGTGCGCGCCAGGGGGTTGATTTCCTTGCCCTGCAGGGCAATTTTCTGGCGTGCGCGCAAGGGTCCTTTTTCATCCAGCGGCCGGCCGCGGCCATCTATGACTCGTCCCAGCAGTTCGGGCCCGACGCTGACGTCCGATCCGTGCCGGGTCGGTATCACGCGCGCGTTCGGCACCAGTCCATGGACTTCAGAGGTCGGCATCAGGTAGAGACTGTCACCGGAGAACCCGACGACTTCGGTTTCCACGCGATCGCCGATGGAATTGACGACGTCGCAGCGCGCGCCTATCGGCGCCTGGCATCCAGCCGCTTCCAGCGTCAGGCCGACCATGCGCGTCAAAACGCCTTCGACCACGGGTTTTGCATAACGCCGCGACTCGCTGCCGACCCGCGCCAGCGCGGTCATCCAGTCGCGCCCCGCCTTTTCAATCAAGGCTTCAGCCATTTAATCGCGCTCCCTTTCGCCGCCCAGCACCGAGGCCGCGAGTTCCGACAGTCGGTTCTCGAGAGTGGCGTTGATCGACGAAGGCGGCGCGTTGATTTGACAGCCGCCACGGGTAATCATCGGGTCTTCCACCAGCGTCCAGCTATGTTCCTCGTCGCTGTTTTCCATCGACAGCGCGTTACGCACCAGGCGGGCGTCCTCCGGATTCAGCAGGATCGAGATATTGCGCGTGTTAGCGGGCAACAGTTGTACCGAATCGCGGATCAGGCCGATGATTTCGCCCGGCTCGACCTTGAGTTCGCGCCGTACCAGCTGCTGCGCCAGCGTGACCGCCAGCTGGGTTAGCTGATGCTCGATATCCTCGTTCAACGACTGCAGCGGATGTTCGAAAAAATCGATCAGCTGCAGCAACCGCCGTTGCAGTTCCTCGGCTTCCTGCTGCGCACGGATCAGCCCTTGCTGAAATCCCTCTTCCTCGGCCTGCTGGCGCCATTGATCGATGTCGTCCACGGTCGGAATGGAAGCGCCCTCTTCCTCCCGGTGTCGCATCACGCGGCTGGGGTCAGCTTCCATCACCGGTGCGCGCCATTTTTCGACTAGTTTGTCAGCCACCATTTAAAGAATCATCCTCTGTTATTATCGGTCAGGCGATGCCCCGCAGCGACGCGGTTAAACCATTTCCTCGCCGCCGCCCGTCAACACGATTTCGCCGGATTCTTCCAGTTTGCGCGCCACCGCCAGAATTTCCTTCTGCGCCGTCTCGACTTCGCTGAGCTTGACCGGGCCCTTGGCTTCCATGTCTTCTCTCAGCATTTCCGCCGCCCTCGATGACATGTTCTTGAGGAACTTGTTTTGCATTTCGTCGTCGACCCCCTTGAGCGCCAGCGCCAGCAGGTCGGTGGAAACTTCGCGCATCATGGTCTGGATGCCGCGATCGTCGACCTCGCGCAGGTTTTCGAAAACGAACATCTGGTCTTCGATACGCATCGCGAGATCCTCGTTTTCGGTGCGCACCTGCTCCATCAACTTGTTCTCGATCGCGGTGTCGAGGGAGTTCAGAATACTGGCGGCGGTTTTTTCGCCGCCGACCATCGACGACTTGACGTTTTTACTGTCGCTGAAATACTTCTCCATGATCGAATCGAGTTCCTTGATCGCCGCCGGCTGCACGCCTTCCAGCGTGGCGATGCGCATGAGGATGCCGGGGCGGGCGTTTTCCGGCAGATTGCTGAGCACCTGCGCGGCATTGTCGGCGTCGAGATAGGACAGCACGATGGCGATAATCTGCGGATGCTCGAGGCGAATGATCTCGGCTATCGACTTGGGGTCCATCCACTTCAGCGAGTCCAGCCCGTTGCTGCCGCTGCCCATCAAAATGCGGTCGATGACGCTGCCGGCCTTATCGCCGAGCGCCTTTTGCAGCATGCTGCGGATATAGGCGTCATTTCCGATGCCGAGCGAGGTCTGCGATTCGAGAGTATCGAAGAAATCGTCGATGACGTATTCCACCGTCG
>CALJQI010000250.1 GCA_937980285.1 uncultured Gammaproteobacteria bacterium
GCGTGAAAAGCGCGCACCGTTCTGAACGGTTTCGCGTGTCCATCCCCCCGGCAAAGGATAGCGCCGCAGCAGTGATCTGAAATTGCCGGAATCCGTTGTTTTAACTCGCTTTGGGTTATTATTTCTTCATGCTCGTAGCCTTTAAGAGAGAGGCTTTTGACGCGGTTTTCGAGCAGCTCGAACTCTGTCTCCGATTCGGCGACCTTTACCTGTCCGCTGGACTCGAATCCACAATCGTCATCGACCAGTTCCCGTATATTCCACCATAGCTTCATCGCAGCGACGGACAAGGGAACCTCGGAGAAATGCCGGCCCAGCCTTCTGACGCCCCCCGCGTTAACGCCCGAAGCATGCCTGCCCGGGTACGATTGTTCGAATACGACCGGCTCGATGCCGGACCTGGCCAGGTGCAGCGCAACCGAGCAACCATGGATTCCTGCGCCGATGACGACGGCATCCGCTTTCATGTTAAAAGCTCATTGAGGCTAGCTTACGCTTCCGATAACTGGCCCAGCGTAATCGGGCTCAGCGGAGGGCGGACGCGAAGGCAGCCGATCTCGGCCATCGGCTTGTCGAGTTGCTCCGCGATGATCAGCGACACGGTGCTGCCGCATTGTCCTCCCTGGCAGGGACCCATGCCGCACCGGGTAAACGACTTTACCTGGTTAGGGCCGGTGCAACCCAGCCGCACGGCTTGCCGAATTTCGCCCGCGGTTATCTCTTCGCAGCGGCATACCAGCGTGTCGTCACCGGGCACCAGGTAGCGCGGCGAAGGCGTATAACAGCTATCCAGGAAGGGACGGATCGAAAGATGTCTTTTACGCGATTTCACGACCGGCCCGGAAAGAACCTCGAGTTTAGAGTCGCTTATTTTTCCCAGTTGATGCGAGGCATGCATGCCCGCCAATCGCCCTTGCAGCGCCGACGCTTCGGCACCGGAGATTCGGCTGCCGTCGCCGACCACGTAGATGTCGGCATTGCTGCTGCGTCCCCATTCGTCATTCGTCACGGCCCAGTTTTTCTGCCCTGCGTCCCACTCGATTTCGCAGCCAGCGGCGAGCGGCAGCCTGATATTGGATATCACTCCCTGGTGTAATAACAAAGTGTCCGCCCGAAGTTCGCAGTCCGTGACTTTTTTAAAGCCCGTTTTGCCCGTATCGAATCTTACGGCTTCGAGCTTTTCCTCGCCGATGGCGCTCAAACCCTCGACGCCATGGTAAATCGGGATACCGGCTCGCCTGACGGCCAGCATCATTTTCACGCCTTTAAGCAGGTAATCGGCGGCAGGTAAAGCCTCGAACAATTTTCCGAGCGAGCGGGAAATGGCGCCTCGCGGAGTCGTATCGATCAGCGCATCGATTTTGACGCCGGCCTGCAGATACTGATAGGCCAGCAACAATAGCAGGGGTCCCGATCCGGCCAGCACCAGCCTGCCATTGGGTACCATGCCCGCGGATTTCAGCAGAATCTGGCCGGCTCCCGCCGTCATCACGCCGGGTAACTGCCAGCCCTTGATCGGCATGGGGCGTTCCTGGGCCCCCGCTGCCAGCAGCAGCTTGTCCGCGTCGACAAAGAAACTTTTATCGTCGATCAGGACACCGACCCGACGCTTCTCGTCGAGAAACCAGACCGTGGCCCCGGGAAAGTAACTGCCGCCCGATTGTTTGAACTGCTCGACCAGCGATCTCCCCTTGACGAAATCCTTGCCGAGAACCCGGTTCTGCCTGTTGGTCGCGCGATCCACGTTGCGATAAATCTGGCCGCCCGGTGCAGCCTGGTTATCCAGCACGGCTACTCGAATGCCATGGCTTGCAGCCTCGCAGGCCGCGGCCATGCCGGCCGGACCCGCGCCGATAATCAACAATTCGTAGCGATCGTCAATCATAAATCTTCATACTCCGCCGCGCCGAGCTGCCTTTCGACCGTCATGTCAGCGGCGACCGTGACCTGGCACGCGCGCTGGTTCGGCTGACCATTTATTTTCATCAAGCAATCGAAGCAAACCCCCATCATGCAATACGGTAGTCTGCCCGCTCCGCTAACCGGTGTCTCCCGAACGCTGCCTAATCCGCACAGAAGCGCGGCGGCGGCCACGGAGATATTGGCCGGAACTCGATGAGCAACGCCCTCGACAAGGATTTCGACGGCACCCTCGGCTGGCTCTTCGATCGTTTTAAACATGCAAGCGATCCGTTCCAAATCGACTGAGCAAGGGGTCATCATTCTTACCGCTGATCCATTCGGCGACCGTGCCGGCATGGATGGCGGCAAGCGTTACACCGCTGTGGCAGGTAACCGCGTAGGCTCCGGGACATGTTTCGGACTGTTGGTAAATCGGGTTGCCGTCCGGCGTCATTATCCTCAACGCGCCCCAGGCCCGCACCAGCCTGACCCTGGCCAGAAACGGGAACATCAGGACCGCGCGCTGCACTATTTTCTGCAGAATCGCAGGATCGGTGCCATCGTCGAGGCCGACCTTCTCGTGCGAATCACCGATCTGCACCGTCCCCTCGCCGGTCTGGCGCACATGCAGTGTCGGCCAGTCCAGAAAAGGTTTGATCCGCTCGGTAATCATGAGCTGTCCGCGGTCGACGACGACCGGGATGTTCATGCCGACCATTTCACCGAGCCTCTGGTTTCCGAGCCCGGCGCAAAGAACGACCTTGCCGGCCGAACGGGTCTTGCCATTGCTGACGACCCGAAATTCGCCGTCCTTGCCGCTAATCTCCGATACGTTTTGACTGGGCACGTAAGTGACATCTTGCCGGTTTATGCCCTGATGAAGGGCGTGTAGCAGGCTCAACGGGTCTACATGCCCGTCCAGATGCGAGTAGCTGGCGCCGACGACGGCATTCGAAATTTGCGGCACCTTCTCTGCCAACGCTGCATGATCGAGCATTTCATACTGGAATTCTCCATCGGTATGAAGCGCGTTTTGCTCCAGTATTTTCCGGCGCTCCTCCAACTCAGCCTCGTTGACACAAAAGTGCATTCCGCCGTTGCGCCGATAGCACAAGTCTGTCCCTGTTTCTTCCCCGAGCTGCCGGCTGAATTCGGGCCAAAGATTCGCCGCCTTTAGGCACCATTGCGCATAAGGCGGGTAATCCCAGCCTTTCCCCTGGACCCAGACCAGGCCGAAATTGCCCCGCGAGGCCCGAAAGGAGCGGTCACCGCCATCCAGGATTGCAACCTTCTGATTTTGCCCGCTCAGGCCATAGGCAACCGCCGATCCAACCAGGCCGCCACCGATCACGATGCAGTCTTGGTCCATTGGTTACTTGCCAACCAGCAGTTTATCGAGGCCGAAAATGCGGTCCAGTATGATCATCATGACCATCGTGATGAAAATAATGACCGCGGATACCGAAGCGATCAGCGGATCGATCGTTTCAGTAATATGTTGATACATTCTGACCGGCAGGGTCGTGCTGCTCGGCGACGCGATAAAGATCGTCATCGTCAATTCATCGAAGCTGGTGATGAAAGCCAACACCCAGCCGCCGGTTACGCCGGGCAGGATCAGCGGCACGGTGACGCGCCTGAAGGTAACCCACCTGGTCGCGCCCAGCGATCTCGCCGCCGCTTCCGCGGATCTGTCCATGCCGGTTACGGAGGCGAGTACCAGGCGCAACGCATAAGGCATGATCAGAATGATATGGCAGGCGACGAGTCCAAGGTAGGTGCCGGCCCAGCCCAGCCTGGAGAGATAACTAAGGAAAGCAACGCCAAGCACGACGTGCGGCACCATCAGCGGCGACATGAAAAACGCCATCACCAGTCCACGGCCCGGAAATCTATAGCGCGCGGTGGCAATCGCCGCCGGTACCGCCAGCATCACCGCCAGCGTCGCGGAGCCGATTGCCAGGTAAATGCTGTACCAGAAAGCATCGATGAATTCCGGGTGGTCGAGTATCGCGACAAACCAGCGCAGCGAGAGTCCGTCCCGAGGCAGGGACAGGTAGCCCTTGTCGGTAAACGCGACCAGGCAGACCACCACGAGCGGCGCGAGAATAAACACCAGAAAAATCAAATTGAAGCCCATCGCCAGCGGGCCATTTTTATCGTAACGTCTCATCGCATCAATCCTCCCGACCTCAGTCGAATACCGCCGCATACTTGCGTTCGACGTAGCGGTTGTAGGACATGACGACCACCACGTTGGCAATTAGCAAGATTACCGCGATCGCGGCGCCGAGCGGCCAGTTCAAGGTATTGAGATACTCGTCGTAAGCCGTAGTCGCCACCACTTTCAGGCGGCGACCGCCGAGGATCGACGGCGTGGCGAAAGCACTGGCGGTCAACGCGAACACGATCAGCGATCCCGCCAAGACGCCCGGCATCACCTGCGGCAGGACGACACGGCGCAAGGTCGTGAAATGAGATGCCCCCAACGACAGGGCGGCGCTCTCCACCTGCGGATCGAGCTTCTGCAGCGTGGTCCAGACCGACAGCACCATGAACGGCACGAGTACGTGCACCAGCGCCACGACAATACCGCCGGTGGTGAACATCATTTTCAACGGCGTGTCGATAATGCCGACGCCCAGCAGCACTTCGTTGATCACGCCGTTATTGCCGATCAACAAAGCCCAGCCCAGCGTGCGAACGATGACGGAGATCAGCAGCGGGCCGAGAATGGCCAACAGGCACAAGGACCGCCAGGTTTTACTCATGCGGCTCAGGATATAGGCCTCGGGCGCGCCGATTATTATGCAGATAAGCGTCACCGCGATCGCGATGCCGTAGGTTCTTGCGAATATTTCGTGGAAGTAACTGTCCTTGACGACCTCCAGATAATTGTGCCAGCCGTAATCCTCCTGGATGCCGCCGTAAAAATCGAAGCTGTTAAAACTGAGTATTAACGTCATTACCATCGGAACGACCAGCATCACGACGAATATCAGCAGCGCCGGACCGTTTAGCAGATAAGGGGGGAGCCAGGTCTTCATCGCAATTACCCCGCGCCTAGCAGCCGCACGGCGTCCGCCTGCCAGCTGATCCCGACCATTTCACCTTCGCCGGCGACGAGATGCCCGGTGTTCTGCAAGGTCACGTTAAATGCCCCGAGATCCGAGTCCATCTGGTAAGCCCAGCTGGTGCCGAGGAAAATCCGCGTCCTGACCCTGGCATCGAAAAAACCGGAGCCCGGCTCGACGAGTCCGATTTTTTCGGGCCTGATCGCAACCGACAGTTCTGCGCCCGTTTGCGACTTGCCCTGGACCCTGACTTCGGTGCCGCTGCAATCCACCGACACCTCATCGCCGTTTACAGCGATAACCTTGCCCGGAAAAAGATTGGTCGTCCCCAGGAAGTTGGAAGTGAACGAATCGCCCGGGTTTTCATAGATTTCGAATGGCTCGCCCAGCTGAGCCATCCTGCCCATGTTCATGACCGCGATGCGGTCGCTCATCGCCATTGCTTCCGCCTGGTCATGCGTCACCAGTATGGTCGTAACCCCGACCGTATGCTGGATATTGCGCAGTTCGACCTGCATGCTTTCGCGGATTTTTGCGTCCAGGGCCGACAGGGGTTCGTCCAGCAGCAACAATTGCGGCTTGATGACGATGGCCCGGGCCAGCGCCACGCGTTGCCGCTGGCCGCCCGAGAGCGCCTTGGGATATCGATCGGCAAATTCGGCGAGGCGCACCAGCTCGAGCGTTTCCGTCACGCGCTGGTCGCGCTCCGGTTTATTGATCCCCCGCATTTCGAGACCGAAGCCCACGTTTTCGGTAACCGTCATGTGCGGGAACAGCGCGTAACTCTGGAACACGATGCCGATGTCCCGGGCATTGGGCGCCACGTGGGTCATATCGCTGCCATCGATATGGATCGTGCCGGTGGTGGGCTCCTCGAATCCCGCGATCATCTGCAAAGTGGTGGTCTTGCCACAACCGGACGGGCCCAGGAAAGAGACGAATTCGCCTTTTTCCACGCTGAGGTTGAAATCCTCTACCGCTGCAACCTGGCCATATCGTTTGGAGATATTCTGTAGCGTAAGAAAAGACATGCGTGGCTTCCCCCGATCATTACAGGATTAAAAAAAAGGGGAGGAGTTGCCTCCCCGATAAGGATCGCTGAGGAGTTTATTCTACGGTGCGGTTCCAGCGCTTGGTCCAGGCTTCACGGTTCTTGTTGATGATCGAATAATCTACCGAGACCATTTTGCCGACTTTCTCGGGACCGAAAGGTACCGAAGCCTCGAGTTCCGGAGACAGCTTGGTGTTCTTGTTAACCGGACCAAAACCGGTGGCCTCGGCAAGCTTGGCCTGAACTTCGGGTGAAACCAGGTAACGAATGAAGCTTTGCGCGAGGTCCGGGACATCGCTATTGACCACGGGACAGGTAGCCGCCATCAATGCAACGGCTCCCTCTTTCGGATAAACGAATCCCGCCGGGTAACCGGTAGCGGCCAGCGCCTTGGCGCGGCTGCTGCCCCAGACGGCCAGGGCTACATCGCCACTCTGGAACATTTCCGATAATTTGCCGGAAGACGGCTCGTAGGTAAGCACATTGGGGCCGATGCGATCGATCATGGCTTCGAATCCGGGATCGATATCGGCTTCACCGCCACCATTCATTTTTGCGCTCATGACCAGGGCCAGCAGTCCGTAACCGTTCGTAATCGGCGGTACGACGACCTTGCCCTTGTACTTGCTATCCTCGAGATCGCGCCAACTGGTCGGCGCGGGCCAACCGTTGGCCTCGAAAATCTTTTTGCTGTAGGTCAGGCCGGTGGCGATAAAACCGAAGCCTACCGCGCGGCCATCGCCGAACTTCGCGTTATCGTAGACTTCGTTGATCGAGCCTGACTGTTCTATTTTGTCGCAAAATCCCAATGCCAGCGCCTG
>CALJQI010000251.1 GCA_937980285.1 uncultured Gammaproteobacteria bacterium
GACACCAGCGGGTAGATATTGTCGTTTTTATCGAGGTAAGTCTCGAAAGGGCCGAGCCCGTAAACGTTGGCGATCAGCGCGTTGAAATCGTTGCGCGGCTGATCCGAGTAGACGATGGAGATCGGGGCCTTGGGCGCGCGCGCCCTGACTGCGTCGATCGCGCTGGCCACCATCGACAGCGAGGTTCCGGCATCGGCGGTGCCCATGTCCGACAGCGTAAAGCCGCTGGCGATCGAGTCCTGCGGCAGGCTTTCGATGGCGTCGAGCACCATCGGTGTGGCCGCATCGATGACGTGCTTGGCGCCGATGGTGGCCAGCGAATAGAGGCCGCCACCGCTCATGGTAATGCCTTCAGAATGCCCTCGAGTCCCCATTTTCACCCCTTCGCTTATTATTCGATCAACGATAAAACCAATTGTGCCATATTGCGAGCGCCGTCTCCCGCACCGAGATTGGCGCGCACGCGTTCGAGACCCGATTTGACCTCGGCGCGATAGTCTGTATTTTCCAGCAGTTCGAAAAGCTCGGCGCTGAGCGAAGCCGGATTGGCCTGCTGCTGCAGGAATTCGCGCACCACCGCGTCGTCGGCGACGATGTTGGCGAGCCCGATATGCGGAATCGTGATCAGGCGTTTCATGATCGAGTAGGATAATCCGGATATCTTGTAGACGATGCACATGGGCACCCCGAGCAAGGCGATTTCCAGCGTCACCGTGCCCGAGCAACTGGTGATCGCATCGCAACAGCTAATGACATCGTAGATATCGTCCTGGCTGACGATTATGTCGACACCCGCGTCTGCGCATTGCCGCGATATCTGATCGTAATCGAGCGTCGACGCCACCGGCAGCAAAAACCTGAGCCGCGGATCGCGTTCGCGCATCAGGCGGGCGGTATCGAGCATCAGCGGCAGCAGGCGGGAAATTTCACTATGGCGACTGCCCGGAAACAACCCGACGACCCTGTCGCTAGACGAGAGTCCCAGTTTGGCCCGCAATGACTCTTTGTCGGTGTCGATTTTCACCTTGTCGACCAGCGGATGGCCGACGAAACTGACCGGGATACCGGCGTCTTCGTAGTAGCGCTGTTCGAATCCGAAAATTACCGCCATGTGGTCGATCAGGCTACCGATCTTGTGGATGCGCCCGGGGCGCCAGGCCCAGACCTGCGGACTGATGTAAAACAGTACCTTGATGCCGAGTTCGCGCGCATGGCGCGCCATCTTCAGATTGAATTCGGGATAATCCACCAGCACCAGCAGGTCGGGACGGGTTTGTTCGAGCCGTTGCTTGACGATTGCCATCGCCTTCTTGATGTCGCCCCAGTGGCGCAACACTTCCACCAGTCCGACCACGGCGATGATCGAAGAGTCGAAAAATACGTCGACACCGGCGCGCTGCATTTGCTGGCTGCCCATGCCGCTGAGCCGGATATCGGGCTGCAGCAGTTTCAGCTGTTCGACGAATTCGGCGGCATGGGCGTCGCCGGAGGCCTCGCCGGCGAGAATCATGACATGGGGCGGCTGCATCAGGCGGCGAGTACGGCCTCGCAAACGGCTGCGATTTGCGCTTCGCTCATTTCGGGAAAAATCGGTAGCGACAGGCAGCGTTGCGCGCTCGCTTCGGTCACCGGCAGCACCGGTTGCGCGGTATTGTCGAACGCCTTCTGCTGGTGCAGCGGTATCGGGTAGTAGACCGCGCAGGACACGCCTTTTGCGATGATCGCTTCGCGCGCCTCGTCGCGTTCATCGCACAACAGGGTGTACTGATGAAACACGTGATCGCGATCCTGCGGGATCGCGGGCGTCTGGAAACGGCTGCCGGCGAGGCGTTCATTGTAAGCGCTGGCCACTGCCAGCCGTTTGCGATTGTACTCGTCGATATGCTTAAGCTTGATACGCAGGATAACGGCCTGCAGTTCGTCGAGGCGGCTGTTGTAGCCGATGACATCGTGGTGATACTGCTGGCTGCTGCCATGGTTGCGCAGCATCATTATCTGCCTGGCGGTGGCCTCGTCGGTGGCGGTGATCAGGCCGCCGTCGCCGTAGCAGCCGAGGTTCTTGCTCGGGAAAAAGCTGAAGGCCCCGGTACAGCCGATGGTACCGGTGGTTTTGTTCTGGTAGCGGCTGCCGAAGGATTGGGCGCAGTCTTCGATGACCTTGAGCCCGTGTTTGTCGGCCAACGCCTGGATTTCGTTCATGTCGGCGGGCTGACCGAACAGGTGCACCGGCAGAATAGCGCTGGTGCGCTCGGTGATTGCGGCAGCAACCATTTCGGGGTCGATATTAAAGCTGCCGGGCTGGATATCGACAAAAACCGGTGTCGCGCCAACATATCGTATCGCCTCGGCGGTGGCGATAAAGGTAAACGCGCTAGTGATGACTTCGTCACCGGGCTGAATGCCGGCGGCGAGCAGGGCGAGATGCAGCGCATCGGTGCCGGATGCGCAGCTGATGGCGAAGCTGGCGCCGAGATAATCGGCCGCTTCCTGGTCGAAGGCCTGCACGTTGGGTCCGAGAATGAAGCGGGTTTCGCCGAGCGCCTGCAAAATCGCGTCGTCGATTTCCGCCTTCAGGATTTCGTACTGACCCTTCAGGTCTACCATGGGTATATTCATAATGACTCTTTGATCTGTGTTGTGATCGCAATCGCCGTTTCCAGCGCGCGCTTGCCATCCTCGCCGTTGACCAATGGCCGGGCGCCGGTTTTGATGGCGTTGATGAAATCGAGCACTTCCAGGTTGAGCGCGTCGTTGTCTTCGAAGCTCAGTTCCTCGTGCGTGATGTCGCGATAGCCCTCGGTGTTGTCGGTTTTGCCCTTGCGATTGACGGCCAGGATTTTCTCCTGGAAGTCCGCCGACAGGTAAGCGTGCTTCTGGAAAATGCGCAGCTTGCGTTCGCGTTTACGGCTGATGCGGCTGGCGGTAACGTTGGCGACGCAGTGGTTTTCGAACTCGATGCGCGCGTTGGCGATATCGATGGTTTCGGATAATACCGATATACCGCTCGCGGATATGCGCGCAATCGGGCTGTCGATCAGGTCGAGGATGATATCGATATCGTGAATCATCAGGTCGAGGATGACGCTGACGTCGGTGGCGCGGGTGGTAAACGGCGCCAGCCGGGTCGATTCGATAAACTGCGGCCGCTGCATATGCTCGGTGATACCCAGCATGACGCTGTTGAAGCGTTCGATATGACCGACCTGCAGCACCGCGTTTTTCTGTTTTGCGATGCGGATCAGCGTTTCCGCCTCTTCGACCGACTCGGTGACCGGTTTTTCGATCAAACAGTGAATTCCCGCTTCCAGAAACTCGCGCCCGATTTTATAATGCAGGCTGGTTGGAACCACCAGGCTGATCGCATCGACCAGCGGGATGACATCACGATAATCGGTAAACGTCTCTGCACCGTGTTTTTCTGCGATAGTACGAGCGTTGTCGACGTTGGTGTCGACCACGGCAACCAGTTCGCAATCGGCGCTGGCGGCGTATTTATCAGCGTGCCATTTGCCGAGATGACCGACACCGACAACGGCAACCTTGAGTATTTGAGACATAAGTGGCAGGGGTGAAAATCAAACGGCGCATTATATATGGATGACAGCCCAATTGCTAAGCTGGACTGCAGTTTTCAATCTCCTTCCACCGCGGCCGATGACGATAATTTCGATCTCGTCGCCGGTATCGACGAAGCCGGGCGCGGTCCGCTAGCGGGATCGGTGGTCGCCGCCGCGGTAATCCTGCATCCGTCTCGCCCGATAGACGGATTGACCGATTCCAAGAAGTTGAGCGAGCAGCGCAGAATCCTGCTGGAGTCCGAAATCAGGGGGAAGGCCTTCGCTTGGGCGATCGCGGAAGCAAGCCAGCAGGAAATCGACGATATCAACATACTGCAGGCCAGCCTGCTGGCAATGAAGCGCGCGTTGCTAAATCTCGAGCGCAAACCCGGGCGAGTGCTGGTAGACGGTAACCGGCTGCCGCGGGTTGACGGTTACCGCATGCGAGCGATCGTCAAGGGCGACCTCTACGAGCCCTGTATATCGGCGGCGTCGATTCTGGCGAAGAATCATCGCGATCGGCAAATGATCGAACTCGATCGGCTCTATCCCGAATACCAGTTCGCGCGTCACAAGGGCTATCCGACCGCGCTGCATCGCGAAATGCTGGCAAAGCACGGCGCTTGCGCGGCGCATCGCCGCAGTTTCAGGCCGGTAAGAGAGGTGCTCAATGGCTAGCGATCATATCGGCGACCGCCGTAGCAGGGTGACGACAAGTGCAAGCTAATCGCTTCGTACATTTGCACCTGCATAGCGAGTACTCTCTACAGGACAGCACGCTGCGGCTAAAGCCGATGGTCGAGCAGCTGCGCGCGCGCGACATGGGCGCGGTAGCGCTGACCGATCTGAACAACATGTTCGCCGTGGTCAAGCACTACAAGGCGGCCACCTCGATGGGCGTAAAGCCGATCTTCGGCGCCGATGTCTGGATCAATCATCCCGGGCGCAAGGAACCGCTGAGCCGGCTGGTCCTGCTATGTCAGAACGACCACGGTTACCTGAACCTGAAGCGGCTGATTTCCAGGGCCTTCCTCGAAGGCCAGACCGCCGACCGCGCCACCATCGATATCGAATGGTTGCGTGAAGCGAGCGAAGGGCTGATCGCGCTGTCGGCCTGCCTCGAGGGCGATATCGGGCTCGCGCTGCGCATGCAAAATAGCGAGCTTGCAGAATCCTGCCTGCGCGAGTGGGTCGACCTGTTCGGGCAACGATTCTTTCTCGAACTGCAGCGCTGTGGCCGCGCGCATGAAGAAAGTTATATCAGTCACGCGGTCGACTGGTCGCGCTCGCTGCAGGTTCCGGTGGTGGCGACCAACGACGTGCGATTTATCGACGCCGACGATTTCGAGGCCCACGAGGTCCGTGTTTGTATCTGTACCGGGTTCACACTCGATGACGAGCGCCGGCCGAAACTCTATACGCGGCAGCAATACCTGCGTTCCGCCGACGAAATGGTCGAACTGTTCAGCGATATTCCCGAGGCGATTTCGAATTCGGTGGCCATCGCCGAGGCCTGTAACCTTCGCCTGACGCTGGGAGAAGCCTGCCTGCCCGAGTACCCGGTGCCGGCGGAACATACCACGGACAGCTTTTTCCGCCATGTTGCCAGCCAGGGTCTCGAAAAACGCCTCGAGTTTTTGCAACAGCAAATGCCCGAGGGTGAACAAATCGACCGCGCACCCTACGACGAGCGCCTGAAGATCGAGCTCGATGTCATCATCGAGATGGGGTTTCCCGGCTATTTCCTGATCGTCATGGACTTTATCGAATGGGCCAAGAATCACCAGATCCCGGTGGGTCCGGGGCGGGGCTCGGGCGCCGGTTCGCTGGTTGCCTACGCGCTCAATATCACCGACCTCGACCCGCTTGCCTACGAGTTGCTGTTCGAGCGTTTCCTCAATCCCGAGCGCGTGTCGATGCCGGATTTCGATATCGATTTCTGCATGGACCGGCGCGACGAGGTTATCGAGTACGTCGCCGACCACTACGGCCGCGACCAGGTTTCGCAAATCATTACCTATGGAACCATGGCGGCCAAGGCGGTGATTCGCGATGTCGGCCGCGTCATGTCGCATCCCTACGGCTTCGTCGACCGCATCGCCAAGCTGGTGCCGTTCGAGGTCGGCATGACGCTGGACAAGGCGTTGGAACAGGAAGAAGCCTTGCTCGAGCTGTATCAGCAGGAAGAAGAGGTCACCATGCTGATCGACATGGCGCGCTCGCTCGAAGGCCTGACGCGTAACGTCGGCAAACACGCCGGCGGCGTGGTGATTTCACCGAGCGAGCTGACCGATTTCACGCCGCTATACTGCGAAGCCGGCGGCTCCGGACTGGTATCGCAATACGACAAGGACGACGTCGAGGCGGTTGGCCTGGTCAAGTTCGACTTTCTCGGCCTGCG